>JAEYVW010000075.1 GCA_023429365.1 Bacteroidota bacterium | reverse complement strand
CAACTTGGGTCTGCATTGCTGGAAACCAGACACTGTCGTTTAGCAGGAATTGTCACTGGTTCGTTATCAAAGATCCCAGCCTGGCAAACAAAGTATGATATCCCTGATGCAAATGTGTATACCTATGACAACTTCGACAGTATTAAGGAAAATAAAGATATAGACATTGTATATATCGTACTACCGAACGCATTACATGCAGAATTTGCAATACGGGCTGCCCGGGCAGGAAAACATGTGATATGTGAAAAACCTATGGCAATTTCCGTAGCCGAGTGTGACCAAATGATCCAGACCTGCGAGGAAGCTGGCAAATTACTTTCCATTGGATACCGGCTGCATTTTGAACCACATCACAAGGAAATGATGAAACTGGGTCAAAATGCAGGCTATGGCAAATTGATCGAGTTATCCGCTAAACATGGTAGCAGCACGGTCGACGGCTGGCGTCTGGACGGATCACTTGCCGGTGGTGGCCCGCTCATGGACCTGGGCATTTATTGCATACAGGCTGCAAGGTATACTACCGGTATGGAACCAATATCAATTACAGCAAAACGCGGAGCTGATACCCAACCTGGACGTTTTAAAAATATCGAGGAATCCCTTCAATGGGAAATGGAATTCCCTGGCGGGACCATCGCACGATGCGAAACCAGTTATACCATCGATATGGACCTGCTTCATGTCAACGCAACACATGGATGGTTTGAACTTTCCCCGGCATATGGTTATGCGGGCATCCAGGGCAAAACAGCAACAGGGTTTATGGATCTACCCCAGGTAAACCAGCAGGCGCTGCAAATGGATGATTTCGCCCTTTCTGTGTTGAACAACAAACCGGTCAGGGTTCCGGGTACTATGGGCAGAGCGGATCTTGTAATCATCGAAGCTATTTATGAAGCCATGGAATCGGGGAAAAAAATTCCAATGCCCAAAGTTCCGGACCTGAACGCCGTTTAAACACCTGATCACTTGAATATATTCTATGCATGTTCCTCTACCAACTTTGCCCGCCTGTTAACGATATTTTTTGCAAGCGTATTTAATTTGGTATCCGCCTGCTGCTCTTCCTCAAGGGTCAATCGAAGTCGCTTGGCGATAGCATCATATCCCAACATTTCGGCATAGTGTGCTGCTGAACCGTAACCGGAAATTTCGTAATGCTCCACTTTTTGCGCTCCTGCAATCAGGGCAGCGTCCATTCCTTCAGCTGTTGCATCTTTAGCCATCACTTTTTGTCCTTCCTCAAGAATGCCCTTCATGCCGGGGTTGAAATCACCCTGCGGATCTATGCCCAGCCCTTTACAAATCATTTCAAGAGCAACTTTATGCTGCTCGGTTTCTGCCAGGTGTAAAGCCAAATTTTTTTTAAGACCAGGATTTTTTGCGCGTTCGATCATCGCCGGCATAGCCTCCACCAGCATGTTCTCAGCGCTCCACAGTACCTGCAATTCATGAAAAAACAGGTCTTCAAGATTTTTAATTTCCTTCATAACTTAAATTTTTTGGTTAAAACTTCGATTTCCCAGATCAATAGCGATCTAACTCTGGTTTAAGTACCACCTTCACACAGTTGTCTGTTTTTTCCTTAAACATATCATACGCCTCGGAAGCTTTGCTAAGCGGTAGACGATGGGTTATGATATCATCAAGTGTAACTTTTCCGGTACGAACAAGTTCAAAACACTGGTCGATGTACATGTGCACCTGGGCCTGTCCGAATTGCATGATCAACCCTTTATCAAAAATCCGATGTATTGGAAAATTATCATAAGGACTGGCGTAAACACCTACAACTGAAATGGTCCCGCTACGTCTAACAGCCTCCGTACACAATTCAATCACTTTTGAGGTCCCTTTTTCCATATTGATAACCGCTTTTGCTTTTTCGAGAAAATTTCGGTTGGCTTCCATACCCACCGCATCTATTGCCACATCAGCACCGCGGCCATCGGTCATTTCATAAATTTTTTCAATCAGGTCATCGTCGTTCGCGTTGATCGTATCCACTTTGTTTACAGTCCGCGCTTTTTCAAGTCGGTAATCGAGGGGATCCACTGCAATAACACGTTCTGCTCCGTGCAACCAAGCCGCTTTTTGGGCCATTAGTCCGACTGGCCCGCTGCCGAAAATCACTACATAGTCTCCTTGTTTGACCTTACCCCATTTGACCGCGCTCCACCCAGTAGGGAAAATATCAGTCAGAAAAAGAACCTGCTCATAATCCAGTCCTTCCGGTATAAGTTTAGGTCCGGCGTTGGCGCGGGGCACCCTCACAAACTCTGCCTGCCCACCATTATAACCTCCGTATAGATCGGTATATCCAAACATACCTCCGCCTTTTTCTTTCAGCAGGTCACCACGGGGGCCATAATGATCAGGATTCGTATGCTCACAGTTGGCATGAAAGCCCTGCTGACAAAAAAAACACTGACCGCACGCAATTGTAAAAGGCACCACTACCCTGTCGCCCTTCTTTAAACTCCTTACATCCGGGCCGGCTTCTTCCACTACACCCATAAACTCATGTCCAAGTACAAGATCCCGAGCCTGCGGAACAAACCCATCATATATGTGTAGATCTGATCCGCAAATTGCCGTGGATGTCACACGCACGATAATATCATCTGCCGCCTCGATAACCGGATCAGGCACATTATCTACACTGATCTTATTGATCCTGTGGAATACTGCTGCTTTCATAGCTTTTTGTTTTTGGAGAAAAAAAATAGATTAAGTAATCAACTGCGACAGATATTATGCCAGCGCCGTTCTGGAAGAGAGATGCAGCAAATAACCTGATGACAGGAATTTTTTTTCTCATCATCAGAATAAATGGGGAATCAGACCTCAGATATTGATCCTGATAGTTATCTAAAATGTTTCAGCGACAAAGTCTCGACAGCTTATCTGGAAAGTCAAGATTCGAATCCGGAATTTCTTTTCCTGCCTGATTCAAACTGGTACTGATGCCATCTTAATTTGTAACTATTCGCTCATGCTGGCCGACTTTCCTGAACTTTGGCGATTGATCCAATATAGTCCTTTAACATTTTGCCTTGGCTCTTTTAATGTATAGACGATAAAGATCTCCTCGATCAGGTCGAGTGCCGTAATGATAATGGCAATAAAGAACAATATACGGTTGGGTTCAGGGAGAAAAAAAGCAGTTATTAAGAATATTCCCTGGGCTACAGCAGCAAGTTTAGCCAGGTAGGTGTGAAAACTGGTCATTTCTCCATAACGGACAAACGCCGAAATAACCTGGACGGCAAAGAGTATCAACAGGATGATGAACCAAATATAATGCTGGCTGATAAAATCGTACTTATAAACGATCAATCCTATGACGCCCATGGCCACCGTAAGATCATCACCAATGGAATCAAGCTTCGCTCCCATTACACTTACAACCTTATAACGCCTGGCCAGGAAACCATCGATCGCGTCTGTGAAAAAGCTAAAGGCCAGGAACCATTTGAAAATTTCGGGCTGATTCGTAATGAGCAGAAACAACAGGATCAATGACGCCGCGACCCGGTAGATAGTAATGCCGTTAATGATATAGTAACTGGTTTTGTGCATGGAACAGCTCTGCTCAAAAATAATTAAAATTAGCTGCCGCAATGCGTTGATCTTTAACCTTCTCTTTAGCTCGGGCGGCGTGACGTGGAAAAACCTTCCCTGAGGAAGCTATGCCCCAGTCGGACAGCCCCATTTTGCCCCCCAGCAGGGCGGTTGTGCATGGCTTATTCTTTGTATAAATAAAAGAGTAAAAAAACCTTTAATTATGAAGAAAACACTTTTAGCAGCATTGCTAGTGACCGCTCTCTCCCTGGGATTGAACGCACAGGACGCACAAAAAGTAAAGGACGCCGATTTACCCGCAGCCATTAAGACCAGTTTTCAGTCTGAATTCCTCGACGCACGTGATGTGGAATGGGTTTTAAAAGATGGCCATTATAAAGTAGAATTCGAGGTTAAAGATGTGGACAATATCGCAGCATTTGACGCTTCTGGTAAATTGCTTAAAAAAGGGATTGAAATCAAAAAGAGTGAATTGCCTGCAGCAATAAGTTCTGCCCTGCAATCCGCACATTCCGGTAAAGACATAGATGATGTTTATAAAATGGAAAAGGACGGAACAAGTTATTATCTGGTTAAGTTTAACGGCAATCCAAAAACCAAAGTAATGTATTCACCTGAAGGACAGGAGATCAAGGACAAATAAGCTTTGATCAGCCATGATTATAAATGAAGTTGCTCTGAAGTATGTTAGTTAATTACAAAGTTGAAAGTACATTGAACTTTCTTCCTCTTAACGATGTGCATATTTTTGGAACAACTTCATTTCTTTTTCGACACTACCTGGTGTCCGGCATATGACAACCCAAAGCCGGCCACATGAATTTTGCACACTTATTGCTGCGTATGAGATAAGCTCCGTTCCCGCTATTCCTTCACGCTTAAACTTTTTTTGATGAGAAAATTTCTACTCCTCATGGGAATCGCTGTATTTATCTACCAACCCGGCTATTCCCAGGTAAGCCTCGCCACCGCACCCACCGTCACTTTTTCAAATGCTACAGGATTTGCTGATAATATTGCCAGTGATGGCGATGGAGGATCAGTAACCATCACGGACTTTAACCTGGTAGCAACACCGATTGATAATACCGGTGCAACTTTGACGGCAGACCCCCTTCAATATCACGACAGCAATGACTGGCCCGGCTATCCACCCATTATTACATATGGGGATACCAACCCACTCTATGCCTGGTCGATACGCTCAGCTTCGGGCTCCGACTTCTCACTTTTGTCGATTGATTTCAATGACTGGGGATTCGTGAGTGGCGAACCGTTTAAAATCGAAGCATACCAGGGTGGCGCATTGACTGGCACCCTCACGTTCGCGAGCAATATCGATATCAGTGTGAACATCACGCTTTCACAGTCTTCTACCGACCCGGATTTTCTGTTACCTCCCGCTTTCGGGAATGTGGATGAAGTAAGGATATTGATGGAAGACGAAAGTGGATCCCTAACTGGTATCAACAATATACAGGTTGCACCGGCAAATTTTGTATTGCCACTTACACTACTTTCCTTTAATGCAAGCATTGAAGACAATGCCGTTCAGCTTCAATGGGAGACAGCAGCAGAAATGAACGTGAGTCATTTTGAAATTGAGCGCAGTGCCGATGGCCGTTCTTATAGCAGTTTAGGCCGCGTTTCCAGTAACACCAATGGTGGGGGCAAATATTCTTATCTCGACAACTCTGCACCATCTACACAATACTATCGCCTAAAAATGGTTGACCTGGATCTTAGTTTCACTTATAGCCAGGTCTTACTCGTACGTAACAGCACCGTCACCGGTTTACGTCTCTATCCCAATCCTGCCAGTTCCACCGTTCAGTTGTCCTTACCACGACTCGATGCAGGCAACAGCTATATCCGGATCCTGAATGTACAGGGTGTACAACTAAGTACAAGGAATATTAATAACCAGGGCCAGGCGTCTACTATTTCCATGGATGTAAACTCCCTTCGGCCAGGAAGATATTTTATTGAAATAATTGCTGGCAGTGAGGTAAGATATCGTTCAGGATTTATTAAACTGTAGAACCTAGGTCAACTAATAAACACCACCGATAAAGTTTCGAAATAAAAAAGTGACAGGTTTTGTTCCTGTCACTTTTTTTGCTGCAATAAATAGGATCAAAAAAAAAAGTCCACATCAATGTGAACTTCAAAGTGGAGCTGAGGGGATTCGAACCCCTGTCCAAACATATTCATCAAAAGCTTTCTACATGCTTATTTCATTATTGCTTGTCGGCAAAGACCCGGAAATGAACAAACCAAGTCCCTGCTTAGCTGGGCCCGGACAAGTCCGGTCTTTTGTTGTAGTAACAGCTTCCTGCAACAGCATCCTGTTTTGTTTTTAAGTCGGCGGCGGGGCGTGGTAACAGAACAACCGGCCCGGCGGCCCTAATGACTACTTAATCACTGATTAGGCAGCCATGGCATACTGTGTATTGCCATTTAAAGTTTGAATCTTCAGATTTAAGTGCTAATGATACAACGCACTGCATGCTTACACTTTCAAAGACCTATGCTGTCGAAACCGGAACAGCCCCTTTTTTTAGTCGGGAGGCGGTAGTTGAGAGTCCGGAGTCAGTGAACTTTATTTAAGAACGTTCCGCAACTTCCCGATTTTCTCTAATTCAACCTTATACCGACTAAATAGTTTATTTCAACATTTAAATTAACAAGCACCTAACACACTCCCTACTCACCACTCACCACTCCCTACTCACCGCTCCCGACTAACGACTCCTGGCTACCGACTCTCTCATCTTCCCCATCCAAACCAATCATTCCCATTCGCATACAGCATCAGCAACAGCAACAAAATCATGCCAGCCACTTGCGCATATTCCATGAATTTCTCATTGGGTTTACGACCGCTTACCATCTCGTAGAGGGTGAACATCACATGCCCGCCGTCTAGGGCCGGAATGGGTAAAAGATTCATAAATGCGAGGATGATAGAAAGGAACGCGGTAATATTCCAAAATGCTTCCCAGCTCCATTCAGTCGGGAATACTGAACCGATGGCTTTAAAACCACCCAAACCTTTGTATCCCCCGGTCTCGGGGTTCAATATCAATTTAAACTGATCGATATATCCGCTGAGCTTCTCTACCGACTTGGCGACTCCCGCGGGAAATGCCGGGAAAAAACCATACTTGGTATGTACCACCTGGTACACACCCAGGCTATCATATTGCTCATCGCTAAGCAGCGCCAATTCCAGTCTTCCGTCTTCATTGACTTTACTTTTCAATTGTAAAGTATCCGTGTTACGCATCACATCCAGCACCACTTCTCCATTCTTATGCCTGCTTCCGATCGAATTGATCTCATCAACAAACCGGACAGGTTCACCATTGATAGCGAGGATACGGTCAAAAGCCTGGAGCCCGGCTTTTTTACCAAGTAAAGAGCTGTCCCTTTCCCGATACGCCCCTACGATAGCTGGTAGTCGCTGCGCCATTAATATTCTTTTCTTATCCTTGCGGGTGATCACTTTATCGATCACATCCACAGGCAATGCCAGGTTCATGAGCTTCCCGTCTCTTTCCAGGAGCACATCTTTGCCTCCTATTAAAACTTTCAACTGGACATCGTCGAAGTTTTGAATAGTATCTCCATTGATCGCTATGATCTTATCTCCATTTTGAAAACCGAATTTGTGCATCACAGAATCGATCACCCAGATACCATTCTTAACACTTGCATTGGGCACTTTTTTCTCACCCCAGATCATCAGAACAAACGCATAGATTATAAAAGCGACCAGCACGTTCATGATAATCCCTCCCAGCATGATGATCAGTCGTTGCCATGCTGGCTTACTTCTGAACTCCCATTCCTTCGGAGGTTGTTTCATGGCTTCTTTATCCATGCTCTCATCGATCATGCCCGATATCTTCACATAGCCACCGAGAGGAAGCCAGCCGATACCGTAAACAGTTTCGCCTACTTTCTTTTTCACCAGCGAAAACCAGGGGTCAAAGAAGAGAAAGAATTTCTCAACCCGACATCCAAACCATCTCGCAGTTATATAATGCCCGAATTCATGAAGCACGATCAGGATTGATAAAGCCAGCAATAGTTGACCTACCTGCACACTCACCGCTGCCCAATTGATTGCTAAAAAATACATAGAGTAAAAGCTTCAAATTTTAAAGAACCGCAAATATCTGCTAAATATAAACGATTTTATAACCGCGGGCCATTTATTTGATTACCGGAAACCCGCCTACCCGGGTCAGGAAAGATTGTTATTAAGCTGGCCCATAATGTTTTGATCTGGCTTGACCACCTTCCCTGTTATTCAAAATGACACACTCATTACCAATTACAGGTATGGGAAGATGGCTCTGATTTGAATTATAATTTTATCAGGTCCGCTGCGTAGTGCCTGGCCTCTCCATCACTTTCATAATATTCTTCCAAAGTTGGCTTTTCCACAAACGAAACCTTTTGCATGGTCTTTTCGATCACATCGGTCATGTCGAGGAAATTAACCCGGTTGCGAAGAAATGCAAATACAGCAATTTCGTTGGCTGCATTCATCACTGCCGGCAGATTGCCTCCTTTGTTGAGCGCTTCTATGGCAAGACTAAGATTGCGGAATGTCCTAAGGTCGGGTTCTTCGAAAGTGAGCGTATTCACCTTCTTGAAATCATAACGGGGAAACTGGTTGGGAATTCGTCTTGGAAATGCCAGTGCATACTGAATCGGGAGTTTCATATCCGGCAAACCCATTTGTGCCTTGATGCTACCATCTTCAAACTGCACCATACTGTGAATGATGCTTTGCGGATGAATAATCACCTGTATCTGGTCGGGTTGCAGGTTGAACAGCCATTTTGCCTCGATCATTTCAAGACCTTTATTCATCAGTGTAGCCGAGTCTATAGAAACTTTCGCGCCCATATTCCAGTTGGGATGTTGCAGGGCATGTTCACGCTTTACATTTACCAGGTAGTTCGGCTTACGTCCGAGAAAAGGTCCGCCAGAAGCCGTTAAGATGATCTTTTCAATACGATTGCGGCCTTCACCCACCAGGCATTGAAATATGGCGGAGTGTTCCGAATCAACGGGAATGATCGGCACTCTTTTTTCGACAGCTTTCTGCATGATGATATCACCGGCAACCACAAGTGTTTCTTTATTAGCAAGCGCTACCGGCTTTCCAAGTTCGATCGCTTTCAGAGTTGGTCTCAGCCCTGCATAACCGACAATTGCAGCGAGCATCAGGTCGTAGCAATCTATCGCAGCAGCTTCTTCCAGCGCTTTTTCACCGGCAAAGACTTTTACATGTGTAGATGCCAGCGCATCCTTGACCTTTGTATATTTTTTTTCATCACCGATCACCACGATATTCGGATTGAAACGAAGTGCCTGTTCAATTAACAGCTCATCGTTATGATTCGCGGTAAGTATCTCCACAGAAAAAAGATCGGGACTACCGGCAATCACTTCCAACGCCTGCGTGCCGATGGAGCCCGTTGAACCAAATACAGCTATCCGCCTTGCTTGTTTGTCAGGTGCAACCCGCTCACTACTCTTATTCTCTTGCTCTTTCATTGTGTACATCTTACTTTATTTGCCGGATTATGAAAATTCCTGCCGTTCCATCCACTTCATTAATTCATCCGCGATGCTACGATCATTGCTCAGCCTCGGTACTTTGTTTTGCCCACCAAGTTTACCCACCGATTTCATATAATCAATAAAGCCATTCTTTTTCACCGTCGTCAGCTTCAGCGGTCTTAATATATTACCACTGATAAGATCGTCATAATATACATTCTTTTTCCGAAGATTCTCGTCCACTTTCCGGGCAAATTCCTCCAGGTTGGACGGCTTGTTTTCAAATTCAATAAACCACTCATGATAGGACTTGCCTTCTCCCTCACTTACATAAGGTGCTACAGTAAATTCGGTGATCCGCACTTTCTCATCCTCTGCAACCTTCAACAAGCTTTGTTCCACTTCTTCACCAATTACGTGCTCTCCGAATGCCGAGATAAAATGTTTTGTACGCCCCGTAACTACCAATCTGTAAGGATTGGTCGATACAAATTTCACAGTGTCGCCAAGGTTATAGCCCCAAAGCCCGGCATTACTGCTGATGATCATAGCGTAGTTTTCGCCGGTTTTTACGTCACCCAATGAAAGCCTCGTCGGGTTATCGCTATTGATTTCAGCTGCGGGAACAAACTCGAAAAAGATCCCGCTATTTGTATTGAGCAATAATCCCGCGGCATTTTGTGAATCCTGGAATGCAAAGAATCCTTCACTTGCGGGGAATAGTTCTATCGTGTCTATCTTTTTCCCGATGCTTTCAAACAATTTTGCCCGGTATGGTTCAAAGTTTACACCGCCCTGTACCATCAGACTAAAGCCGGGGAAGATCTCGGAAACTTTTTTACCTGTGCGTTTGATCAGCTCATCAAAATACATCTGCATCCAGGGTGGTATCCCACTGATCAGGGTCATATCCTTATTCAGTGTTTCGTCGACGATCCGTGAAAGTTTTGTTTCCCAGTCTTCGATGCAGTTGGTCTCGAAAGATGGGAGTTGGTTGGTTCGCAGGTAGCCTGGCACATGATGATTGACGATCCCGCTCAGGCGGCCGGTTGGAATACCACCCACTCTCTCCAGGACGGGAGATCCTGACAGGAAGATCATTTTGCCATTAGCAAATTGGGTATTTCCGGTTTCGGCCATATAGCAAAGCAGGGCATTCCTGGCTGTATTTATATGGTTGGGAATGGAATCTTTGGTGATGGGAATATATTTCGTCCCACTGGTCGTTCCCGAGGTTTTGGCAAAATAGATCGGACGGCCTTTCCAAAGGACGTTATGCTTGCCTTCCTTGATCTGGTCGATAAAAGGCTTGAATTGCTCGTAATCCCGGATAGCCACCGCCTCCCGGAATTCGGCGTATGTATTCACTTTATCCAGACCTGCCTGTTTGCCAAATTCGGTGCTGCGCCCGATTTTTATAAGGTTTTTTAAGATATGCTCCTGGTCGGCAACCGCCGTGGCCATACCTTTGCGTATACCTTTATATATATAGGATGCGAACGGCTTTGCAAGCAATGATTTGATTTTCATCTGCATATGTCTGTTTACCAAAAGAAATTGATAAAGTACAACGGCTTAGACCGCAATTCGCAAAGATAAAGGAAGGGCGGTCAAACCGCTTGGATTTTGGGATTTAAAACTTTGAGTTTCCGTTTGCTGGTTGAAAAAATCCCCTTACCTTTGCCACCCTCCGAAGCAGTCCTTCGGGCAAAATTTCAGACTATGATAGCAGTTGTAAAAGTAGCCGGTCAGCAGTTTAAAGTGGAAAAAGACCAGACCCTGTATGTTCCCCACCTGGATGGTAAGTCAGGTGATAAAGTTGACCTGGAAGTTTTACTGGCGGATGCCGATGGTAAACTTTCCGTGGGTTCAGCACTGACCACAAAAGTTTCTGCGGAAATTCTGGACCAGGTTAAGGGTGATACCGTGATTGCTTACAAGCAAAAAAGAAGGAAAGGCTTTCACAAAAAGAAAGGCCATCGCACGGCATATACAAAGATCAAAGTAACCAATATAGCATAATCTCATAAACTTAATATCATGGCACATAAGAAAGGTGAAGGTAGTGTAAAGAATGGCCGCGACTCACAAAGCAAACGCCTCGGCGTTAAAATATTCGGCGGCCAGCCTGCTATTGCCGGTAATATCATTCTTCGTCAACGTGGTACTGTTTATCATCCTGGTAAAAACGTTGGTGTTGGAAAAGATTTTACATTGTTTGCATTGAGTGATGGTATCGTTGAATTCAAAAAAGGACGCAACGATAAAACTTACGTTTCAATATCTGCTGCGGAAGCCTGATATCTTCGATTGTCATTTTTGTGGAAAAAAAATTTGGGTAGTATAAAATAATTATTATTTTTACTAACGATAACCCATTTCACTAAACATTAAATTCTAAAAAATGGCAACAAAAAAGAAAGCCGCTAAAAAAGCAGCTCCTAAAAAAGCAGCTAAGAAAAAAGCAGCTCCAAAGAAAAAAGCGGCTCCAAAGAAAAAAGC
>JAEYVW010000358.1 GCA_023429365.1 Bacteroidota bacterium | reverse complement strand
ATCTTGGCCACTTTTGTTGATCCTACAAAAGACACGGCTTCGATTCCCGGGTGATCACAAATAGCCTGTACGATCTCGCTATCGCCGTTGACAACACTGAACACACCGTCTGGCAAGCCTGCTTCTTTCAACAGCATGGCAATGCGTCCGCAACTCAGCGGCACTTTTTCTGAAGGTTTAATGATCATACAGTTTCCCAAAGCGATCGCATTGGGAATGGTCCAGTTGGGAACCATGGATGGAAAGTTGAAAGGCACGATGGACGCTACAACACCCAGGGGTACATGCTCAGTCCTGCATTCCACGCCGCGGCTGACTTCGAGTATTTCGCCTGTGATCAATTGTGGCAATGAAGTGGCAAATTCTGTCAGCTCGATACTTTTCTCTACTTCCGCCAGGGCTTCGGAGTATGTTTTACCATTTTCCTCCTGTACCAGTTCGGCGAGTTCGCGGCTATGCTTTTCCAGTAAATATTTATAACGAAAAAAAACCTGTACTCTTTCTTTGATGGGTGTCTTACTCCATCCGGGGAATGCGGCTTTCGCGGCTTTTACGGCGTTGTCCAATTCGGCAGCAGCTGATAATGGTACTTTCGAAAGCTGGCTACCATCAAGGGGTGAAATAATATCCAGGGTGCGGTCGCTGGTGGAATCGACGAATTTGCCACCAATGAAATTCTGAACTTGGGGGTATTTCATAAATTTTTAGCTGATGTTTTTAAAGAAATTACGGTCCTGCTAAATATACTTAATTTGGCAGGAACCCATTTAAAGAAATTGAAGTATGACACCACAACGATTGGAAAGATTGTCGGGCGTGCTAAGCAAAAGACAGGGTGATATTACCGTCGTATTGGAAAATGTTTTTGACCCGCATAATATTTCCGCCGTAATGCGCACCTGCGACGCGGTAGGTATCCAGGATATATATATTCTCAATACAAAGATCCCCCGGCACAAGAAATGGGGCGCTAAAAGTTCCTCCAGTGCCAGGAAATGGCTAACGGTCCACCAGTTTGAGGATGCCCAGGAATGTTTCTCATCCCTGCGTAACACTTATTCATCCATTTTAACTACTCATTTGAGCGCTGATGCTGTAGGTTTGTATGAGCTTGATCTTACGAAAAGCGTGGCACTGGTTTTTGGTAATGAACACAGCGGCGTAAGTGAAGAGATCAGGGCGCTTGCGGATGGGAATTTTATCATCCCACAGGTTGGGATCATTCGTTCGCTGAATATTAGTGTGGCCTGCGCCGTGACAGTATATGAGGCTTATCGGCAAAAAAAGCTGGCTGGTCACTACGATCAAAGGAAACTCGAGGCCAGCAAGTATGATAGCCTGATGATGGAATGGAGTCTCAATAAAAATACTTAAGCATACCTTATGACTGGAAAGTTTTTAGCTGTCGCGTTTGTCCTGTTTTTTGCAGGTGTAGTATCCGCACAGGATACCCGGAAAATAAAGATCACTGATCTGGAAAAAATTATTTCGGAGAGTACCAAACCCCTTGTGATCAATTTCTGGGCTACATTCTGTAAACCCTGCATGGAAGAGATCCCCTATTTTCAAAAGCTTGGAAAAAAATATGCCGGGCAGGGTGTTGAGATCCTGCTGGTAAGCCTGGACATGAAGGATGACTATCCAGCCAAAGTCAGCAATTTTATCAGTAAGCAGCGAATAGAACTTCCAACAGCCTGGCTTGATGAAACAAATGCGGATTATTTCTGCCCAAAAATCGCCAATGAATGGTCAGGCGCTATCCCTGCAACCCTGTTTGTCAATAACAATAAAAATTACAGGAAATTCACTGAAGATTCCCTTACAGAAGCGCAATTGGAGACAGAGATAAAAACCGTCATTGGAAAATAGCCAGATGATTCAGTAAAGTCAGAATCACATTGTCTCTAACCTGCTTTTTCCTGCCTGCCTGCCTGTTTTAATAGATAAACGAAACAAACCCCTGCACAAAAACTAATAATGGCAAGGATCATTCCCAGGGTGCTGCCTGCCTGCAGACTTTTGGCAATTGAATAACCCACCATAACCATAAATCCCAAAATAATGCAGCGGCTGAATAGTGAACGGTACAGCATAAGCGTGGTTTTAGGTGATAAAAACAGTTAGCAATGGGATGCAGGCGCGGAAATTTTCCATATCAAATTTAAAAATTCTGCCTCGTTGTTTTATAAAGTCGACGAGCTCCGGTCAAAAGGAAGGCCTGCTTTTATGAGCGGGCCTTCTTATCCAGTTTTTTCGTTAAGTTATATGTGGGGTCTATAGCCTCTTTATCGAGCAGCCTACAAAGCGTGTTTTCGCTGTGGATACATCTTTACCGTTAACCATTTCTTCGATGGCGATCTTTGCATGCTTGCGGGTAACTTCATCGGGGCCATTGGCATTGTCGTCGATGGCGCCATGGTAAACAAGTTTGCCTGTTTTATCAAACAGGAATATTTCAGGCGTACGGGTTGCGCCGAAGGCGTCGGCCATGGCGGAGTTCTCATCGAGCACATAGCTAAACTCATAACCCTGGTCCTTGCCATATGATTTCATGTCATCAAATGATTCACCCCTGTCGCGGGTGGCTTCGTTCGGATTAAGCAGGATCACACCCACTTCATTATCGACAGCGATCTTAGCAGTTTCCAAAGTGCGCGACTGGTATTTACCAACAACCGGGCAGGTATTGCAACTGAACATGACCAGCAATCCGTTTTTTTTCATGACATCCTTAAAAGAAACCTCTTTGCCGGAAATGTCCTTCATTTTCTTTTCCGGGGATGGCAGTGTGGATCCGATCGGAAGCGGGTCGCCGGCTGGTATTAATAAAAAGGCCAGGGCCGCAACAGGGAAGATTGAAAAAAGCTTTTTCATCTGTTTTTAATTTACGGTTAATGAAGGTGATTGACCGGAGTTATTTTTTGCCAGGAAGAAGGTAAGGCGGAAAGATTAGATTTTTAATCTCTTGTGCCTAAAATCCCTCCTCGCCGTTGTCCTTTAAAAATAAGCCCTAAACAAATTTCAACAAAAATCATGCGGAATGGATGCCGCCGGCAAGGTTATTATTCCTTTCGTCCACTTCGTGCTTCAGGGAATTGATGCTAACATTGAGTTCAAACCCGATCAGGAGTACCAGCGAGTTGAAGTAGATCAGCAACATCAGGATCAATACGGTACTTATGGAACCATAGAGTTCGTTATAGTTCGAAAAATTGCTCACCCAATAGGAAAATACAGCGGTAAAAACTATCATCAGGAACGTAGCGAGTATGGAACCGGGGTTGATCAGTTTCCATCGTTTGTGTACGGCCGGAGCGTAGCGGTAGATCAGCGAGATCGCGAAAAAGAACATGAGGATGATAACGATCCAGCGCAGGTTATGTATGACAGTGATCAATACGGTATTGGTAACGCCAAGCCATCTCAATACGGAGCCCTGCATAATTAGCGCTAGCAGAGAAACAAAAAGCAAAACAAACAAAACGAGGGTAAGCCGAATAGCTACCAGTCTTTCATTGATGTCGCTTCGTTTGGTAAAACCAATATAGTTGCGATCGAAAGAACGCATGATGCCCATTACCGCATTGGAAGAGAAAAACATCGCCAGCAGAAAACCGGTTGAGAGCAAACCGGTGCGAGGCTTATTTAGAATATCCGACAGGAAATTTATCAGCGCACCGTTATTTCTTTCACCGGGCATCACATCTTTGATCAAAGCAAACATCTGGTTGACAAATGCCTGAGAAATGGGGAGGTAGGGAATAAGTGTAAATAAAAAAATAATGGCGGGTGGGATCGTCATCGTGAAATTGAAGGCGATGGCTGAAGCCCTTTCCGTAAATCCAGTTTTTTGAGCCTGCATGAAAAAAAACCTGATCACATCAAACAAAGGAATACCCTGGAATCCCGGAAGAAGGATCTTCTTGCTCTTCCGGATCAGGAAACTGACTGGTTTAGAGACCAGGAACTTCCTTTTCAACTGTGTGAGCAGGTGAAGGCTGATCATTTGATATTTCTTTTGTTCAATTCCTTCTGATAGATCCTTGCATGTTTCATGTGGTCGGCATAGTTGGTCGTGAAAATATGGGAACCATCAAAAGCACTGCTGGCAACAAAATATAGATAGTCGGTCTTGGGTGAATCCAGAACGGCGTCAATGGTTTGAAGATCGGGCGTGCAGATCGGGCCCGGAGGCAGTCCTTTATTGATATAGGTATTGTACGGAGACTCCGTCGTGAGATGGGCTTTCAATATTCTTTTTAATCCAAAATTCCGCATGGCAAACTTCACCGTCGGGTCGGCCTGCAACGGCATTCCTTTGGCGATCCTGTTTAGGTACACACTGGCAACATTGGGTTTGTCTGTTTTTGAATTCGTTTCCTCATCAATAATGGAGGCTAAGGTCGAGACCTGCAGGGGTGTAAGACCCAGGTTGGCGGCTTTTTGTTTTCGCTCCTCGTTCCAGAAAATTTTATACGCGGTATGAAATTGTTCAAAGATCCTGCCCGGCGTGGTATTCCACCGGATGGTATAGGTATAAGGCATAGCGACCGCCATAACGGTATTGGTGTCTAGCCCATACTGTTGAAGGGAATCAGGGCTGTTGAGGAACTGGATCATTTGCAGAGAATCACATTCAAAGCTCTTCCCAATCCGGGAAGCCAGGGTTTCCTTCGTCCTGATTTTTGTGATCACAAAGTTGACCGGTGAGTGTTGGCCATTTCTAAGCATCCGCACCAGGCTCAACAGGCTCATGCCCTGCTTTATCTCATAGCGTCCCGGACGGACGGTCTTATAGCCGATGAACTTAGCGATTTGGTCAAACCATTTAATACTTTTTACGATGCCCTGGTTATAAAGTTCGGCCCGTACCATCTCATAATCTGCGCCAGTGGGTAGATACAGGTATTTTTCATTTGGCGCTTTTACAGAAGGTCCCAAAAATTTCCAGGCAGCGAAGCCAGCTATCAATAGTAGTATAACAAGGGTAGTTAATATGATGCGTTTTTTCATCCTGTTCCAGTTTTCCGATCATAAAGGATTTAGATAAAACAAGTTAAATAAAAAACCCTGTCTTTGCGACAGGGTTTAGAAATATTAGAAGTATTTTCCTATTTATTCAATGAATCGGGGAGTGTAATCGTATTTGACGGTTGTTCCGCGGGCGGTGTAACTGGAGTAGTTACAGGCAATTGCGCATCACTAGCCCTGCTGGGTCCGGTAGACGTGCTATTGTTGGAAATAAAAAATGCGGAAAACAGGCATAGTACACCTACGATAGCAGCGAAGATCCAGGTACCTTTTTCCAGGACGTCGGTGGTTTGTTTTACACCCATAAACTGGTTGCTGAAACCAGCAATACTTCCCGACAGTCCACCACCTTTAGGGTTTTGAATCAATACGATAAGGCCGAGCACCACAGAAGCCAAAAGCACGAGTATCACAAATAAAATGGTCATATCACAAGTTCTTTAATTGTTCAATTTTGGCTGCAAAATAAGAGCTTTTGGGGGGATTAAGCAAACTTAATTTCTGGTAAACTTCAATCGCTTTGGACGTATTTCCCTGCTTTTCCCATACCTCGGCCATCGCCTCTGTAACTACTTCGCGATCATTAATGGATACCTCCGCGAGTTTTTCCACCTTTTGCTCATCCTGCTGGCTTACCGTCGACACGATCTCGGATACCGGTACTTTTTTCAGGACCTTCAGCCACTCAGTAAAACTTTTCAGTTGCTTACCCAGCTTGTCCTCCGGCTTTACCTCTTCCACCACCTTTATGCCCTGAGAAGCAAAATAGTCGATCGTATGATAAGGTTCGAAAGTTAGTTCAGTATTTGAAACATCAACGGGTTCAAATTTGAATTTTGGTAACTCAAGTGGTTTTTCATCTATGGCTTCGTCCTGGTCAACCGGGACTTCATCTTTATCATCCTCTTCACTTACTAATGGTGCTTCGTCTACTTTTTCTACTTCTTCATTTACCACCGGAACTTCAACTGCTTTTTCCTCTTCTTCAATTATTATTGGGGCTTCGTTTTCTTCCTCTTCTTCACTTACCACCGTGGAACCACCGGCGTTTTCTTCTTCCTCATTTACCGAAACCGGAGTTACATGCTTTTCAGGAATAAAAGTTTCAATGATACCGGTTTCATTTAACAGATGATCAAACCATACCGGGTTTTGAAAATAAAGGGAAGCTTTCTGAATATGTTCGTCGACAACTGGAGATTGCTCTTGCTTGAGTTTTTTGGCCAATAGAAACCTGGCGGGTCCAAAAAACGGGTAACGATTGGTCACCTGTTTCAGTTCTTCTGTATCACACTCATAAAGTGAATACCTACCAGTAATGGATTTGGTTATTTCATCGACAGTAAGATTCATGGGCACAAGTTAAGAAATTGACCGTTAACCCCGCTTCTGCCTGCTGGGCTCTATGTTTAGGTAAATTACCAGTTGGAGAAGATCCTGTTGAAGATATCATCAGTCAGGCCCCTTATGATGTCCTCGCCGAGTTCGGCCTCCGCCTGCTGGATCGACTTGTTACCGGAAAATTCAAAGTTCCGGCTGATGTCGTACTCCTGGGTTTTATTGGCTTTCTGATCGTTAAGGATCACATGTACTGTTACGGTAAGCCGGTTAGTGGCGACATCACGGCCCCCGGTTTGACCAGTGGTTATACCAGAGGTGCTAAAAGAGTAATTTGAAATATGCCCCCTGATCTCCCAGTCGGCATTGTCATTATTTGTTTGAGCGAGTTTGGTCTGCCCCACTATCTTTTGCCGCAGGCGGTCGGTAAGTCTTGGGCTTAACTGTGGGTTCACATAAGGCGCTTTATTCTCGATAAAATTGACCTTGACTGTCTTAATGCTGTCAGGAATCGATATGTCGCGGATGGAATAGACCTTGCAACCGCTGTTGAACGTGCTTATCCAAAACAGTCCTGCTGCGGCGAGTGCAAAACAGCATACACCTGAAAGTAACCTGCCACGAAAAGAAAATCCTTTACGCTTTGCAATTTCTCCTGGTTGTTTGTGTAGCAGGGATCTCCTGTTATTCATCGATATCATATTCCTTCAGTTTGCGGTACAATGTTCTTTCACTGATGCCCAGGTCAAGTGCCGCGTCCTTTCTTTTGCTCTTATGTTTTTTCAACGCTTTTATGATCAGTTCCTTTTCCTTATCCATGATGTTGAGGCTTTCCTCCACTTCTTCGTGATCATGAATGTCATTGTTCATGATGACGGGTTGCACTGCCTGCTGCGGTGTGGGGTGTACCTGTGGCACCAGGTAGGGATGCAGATTATCACCCGACTTGAGTTCCTTGAGCTCGTTGATAAACGCGTGGTCCTTTGATGCGAGCGACGGGTTTTGCAGGATCTCAAGAAACATCCGTTTCAGTTCCGTTACATCCTTCTTCATATCGAAAAAGAGCTTGTACAGGATTTCCCTTTCGCTACTGAAATCCTGTGC
>JAEYVW010000295.1 GCA_023429365.1 Bacteroidota bacterium | reverse complement strand
CCGGGCTGCTGGCACTGCTGATAGAAAATATATTCATTGAATGATTGTCGACCGTGTACAGGTAATCATTTACGATTGTGAACCTTGCCATTGAACCCCCTACGCCGACCGGTGATACCGACTTGTTGGAGTTGGCTGTGGCAGCTAAAAAGAATACATCACCGCGCTCTGCAAAAATGTTGACGTCCCTTTCACAGTTCATTTCAACAAGGGTGTCTTTCTGTATCCAGTCGACAACAATCTCTCCATTTCTCGATGTTGAAAATCCTCCCATCCATTTTCTCTCCATGAATACATCGTCCAGCTTTTTCAAAAGTTTTACATCGCTGGGATCGCTGATATCCAGCGCAACAAGATCGCCATACATATCAGCGTACAGCACATTTTCCTTCACTGCTATATCTACATTGCCTGGGATATCGATAAAACCAATATTTTTTGGACTGGTAGGATTTGTATTATCAATCACATGGATCCCCTTGTCGATCTCATTCAGAAAAATATATTTTCCATAAATGTAGATCTTACCCGTTTTCTCCATGGCTTTCGGTTCGTTGCTTTTTATACTGGCAACAACTTCGGCCTGCGATTTATAAACCGGGATAAAGTATGTGTAGGTATGAGTCTTCTTACAATGATCCTTTACACAGGCGGTCATGGCAAAGACGACGGCAGATAACAAAACAATGATAGATCTGGCAGTTACAGTTAGTCGTGTGGTCATAACGCGTGATTTGAATAACCTGACAACTACCTGTCCACTAACGTTGCCCCGCCTTACTTCTTTTTAGAAAAAAACAATTTCCCCCTGATGCCGCCATACAAAAGATACTGCCTTTTAGTATATGGATCATCGACGAGTTTGGTCATTGCCATCGATATCTCGGGTCCTACAGACCACTGCAGGCGTCTTCCTTTGTCGAAACGAAAATCAATACCCGTATGAAGATTGAACTGGAATTTATTAAACGCGTTTTTGTCTTTATAATAAATGCCCCCTGCTACTGAGTCATACAATACCGCATTTGTCGCGAAGAGGTACCCCGGCGCCACACCCAGCTTCCAGTCAATAGGTAACTTCTCCCCTTTATTCAGCTGTAAATGATACGTCAATGGGAGGTGAACGAAATGATAACGATTTGTATGATTTTTCTGATAAGTACCCTGGTAGGCAGCATTGACACGCACTGACTGTGAAAACGAGTTATTAATAACAAGTGTTGTCGGACTATAGGTCCCGATTTTGACATGTGTCGTCATATACGCGTATTGCGCTCCAAAAGATACACGGCTCCTTTTCGACAATTCCTTTTCTGCTACCGGTCCGATCTTAAACCCGAGACCTGCATTCGTGGGCGAAGGCGGTTGTGGGGGGAAATAGGCCGTACCACCCGGGAAACCCTGCACCGGGGGCCCGCTAATCAATAAAGCGTCAAGGCTTTTTTGCGAATCTCCAAATGATAATGCCGAACTGGAGCCATTCACGGCACCTACGGAAAAGTCAAGGCCCCACTTCAATTTGGAACGTTTCGCCGTCTTAGAAACATCAGTTTTAGGCTGATCCACTTCCTGCCACGGTTCTGTTGACTTAGCCACATCCACATCAGCCTGGTTTGCACTATCAGTAACAGGTTTTACAAAAGTATTTGCCGGAGCATCTTCAACCGGTTTCTCCAACTGGGCGATCTCTGTTTTTTCTTCAACAACTTTTTTGTTCTGGGATTTACTTTCACTCAATTCATTCGCCGGTGATTTCTCAGATATCTTCTTCTGATCTTTTTGTTTTCCGGCCCTGGCGATAGCAACTGTAGGCTTGGTGTTGTCAATATCCGGCTGCAATCTTTTTACCGTTTTTTTAGATGCCGGTTCTGAAGATTCAGGAGAAAGGACTTTGCCTTCTTCCACTATTTTTTCCTGACCGGGAATAACCTGTTCTCCCTTCTTTCTTAATGTGTTATCCGGGCTGCTAGTAATCGATTCGGATAAAGATCCTTTTCTCTCCACGTTTGATGGTCGTGTAGCCCTTTCGCTGGATTGAGTTGATGGTATGGTGGAACTTGTTTTTTTAGGAAGTGTAGAGTTTTGTTCAACAATACTTGGTTTTGATTGATTGGATAAAAAATAATAACCTGAAAACCCGGCAAGGCCCAGGCCCGCCAGAAGAAAAACAAAAAACACTACAATGCGCCTTCTTCTTTTTTTCTCCAGGCTGTGTGCTACAGCACCCCATACGGCGTCGGATGGCCGAAGCCGGAACTCCTCCATCCTTTGCTGTACTTTCTTTTCAAATTCATTTTCCTGCATACTTTTCCTTTTTCTTTTCTGACGTATATTTTTCAATCCACGTGATAAGCAGGTTACGTGCACGGGAATATTGCGAACGGGAAGTACCGTCGCTTATTCCAAGCATTTCACCAATTTCTACGTGGGAGAAACCTTCTACCGCATGAAGGTTGAAAATAACCTGATAGCCCTGAGGTAACTGGCGGATCAGGTCCGCGATCTCCTTGGTCTGGAGTCTGACAGCCGGATCGTCATCGGCTACAGGGTGCAAATATTGTTCGGTAAAGAACATCTCTTCCTGATACTTGCGATTCCTTTTTAAATAGTTCAAAGCAGTGTTTACCATGATCCTCCGGATCCAGGCACCCAGCTCACCCTCCTGTTTGTATTGCTTCAGGTGATGAAAAACCTTAATAAAACCTTCCTGCAATACATCCTCCGCGTCGCGGATCGAACGGGTATAGCGATAGCACACCCCCAGCATTATTTCGGCAAAATGCTCATACAATTCCCGTTGTGCCTGAGGTTTACCCTTCAGGCATTCTCTTACCAATCGCTGGTGATCCATATAGTTCAGGTACTAAGCTGACAATAGCTGCAATAGAATCGTTGCACCCCGGTACTAATAACTCAGTAAAACGAAAAAAGCCGTCTCATTTCTGAAACGGCAATGCAGGTTAACACATTAATTTATACGACTTTAAAGTCAACTTTTGTATCGCCCCATAGAAGTGTCACAGTTCCGTTCTTATCAACATTAAATGTCATCTTTTCAGCAAACTGAGCCGCTTTGGAAGGTTTTACTTTTACCCGTAACGCATCTTCCGATTCCTTATAACTGTAAGCGCCCCACTGGTTTGCGTTTTTATTGAAAATTATCGTCCATTCTCCATCACCCGCAATGGTAAACAATGAGTATTTCCCGGCCGGCAGGTCTTTCCCCTCTACTTTTACAGCTTTGCTCACGTCGAAAGTAGTGGCTTCATTGGCACCGGTACGCCATACCTTACCCGGCATGGGCTCCAGGTCTTTACCGATGGTGCGCCCTTTTACGGAAGGCTGGCCATAGTCAATCGTAACAACCGCGCCGCTGGCCAGGGTTTCTTTGGCCTGTGCCGGCGGACTGGGGCGTTTTGATTTGTCATCCTGTCCACAGGCAAAAAGCATCGTTGTTAGCGATACTGCTAAAAGCAATACAGATTTCATCGTTGAATGATTTAAGGTTTGTTTGATAATTGATTGTATGACCACCCAGGCGGATGGTAACGTGCCCTGAAGCTACAAATAACCTGCCAGACGAGCCTTATAAAATGATCAGCGGTTGCCAGTCGTCAAAATTTTAAGGTTGTTCAATCCCTGCTCCATCCGGATGCCATAATTTTTTTCGAACAGCAGGCTTGAAAATTTTTCCCAGGGATACCACTTCAACTTAAAATCCATATACCATTGCAGTGTTGTCGAATCCGTGCCGGGGTGCGTTATGAATTTCCAACCCGAGACAACAGTCTTAAACCCTGCTTTGTCCATGCTGGCTATCAATTCCTCATCTTTTTTTTCCAGCCATCGGATCTGCATCCCATCCACATCCATCCCTGAAGGAACACCAGCGCTGTCGTAACGGATCACACCGGTCCCGGCCGTAGACTGGAAAAATGGATTCCATTCGGGCCAGCGGTGAATGTTTGCAATAAATGGTCTAACAGAATCAGTAGTCACACTCATATTCGTAGCCCTTGAGATCCGAACATTGGAGGGTATCAGCAATGACATACCCGTCACCACCACAAACAAAAGCACCACACTAATAATCAAGAGCCTGATCAGTTTCATCCTTATAATTTTGAAAACTTCCCACTACTAACAACTTTACTTAAGATAAATTATTCCCATTTTATCACCCGTACAAGGATCGCATACACAATGACCGTCCAGATACCCAGCATACCGATCTCTTTCCATGTATCACTTAAATGAAGACCTTCAAACGAGATTTTACGCATGGCATTATTAAACTGCGTCAGCGGGAGGAAATAGCAGATATCCTGCAGCCATTTAGGGAAAACGGTGATTGGGAAAAATGTTCCGGACAAAAGCATTTGAGGGAATCCAAACAAATTTATTAATAGCGGGATCACCGCATCGCTTTTTGCCAGGCTGCTAAAGATCAATCCCACACCCATGAGCAGGAAGAGCAGGACCACTGAGAGAACCAGCATTTCCACGAAAGTGAGAAATCCATGCTGCAGGGTGAAGTTGAGAAAGAAATAACCAAACAGTATCAATACAACCACGTTTACTAGCTGAAAAAACAACCGGCTCATCCCTATTCCGATCAGAATATTGATACGCTTCACGGGCGAGGCATAAAATCTTTTCAATACTAACTGTTCGCGGAGGGTAAAAAATGTAAAGGCAACACCAAACAAAGTGGCAAACAAAATGGAAAATCCAACCTGGCCCGGTAACACAAAATCGATTTGCCTGTATTTCTGTCCTTCGATGATCTCGGGTTGGATAATAAATTGTTTAGCTGAAGGAGCGACTCCTGCTAATTCTATTTTATTCACCAGGTTGTCGAGCGATTGCAGGAAAAGATAAAGCGATGTGCCACTTGCCGAACTCGACTGAAGGTGTACGAGAAACTTTTTCGTGAGTGCACTGCTGTCGGGTATTGGCTGGATAAACAATATGCCGGTTAGCTTTCCTTTGGCCAGTTCATCCCGCATTAACGAGGTATCCGTATAATTCGCAAGCCTGACATACTTGTTGGCCCTCAGGCTGTCGAAGATGGCATTGCTGGTGTCGGATCCCGGTCGTACCGCGATCTTTTGTGTGGGCACACCACTATTACCAAATGCCCCGAAGATGAGTATAAAAATTATCGGGAACAACAAACTGAAAACGATCGAAATTGGCTGGGCGAAAATAGCTTTAAAACTCCCCCGGGTGATGGCCCAGAGCGCCCTTGCCTGGCTATACGGTTTTGGCATTTAAAAAAGTTGGTGAGCAAATGTAAGTTTCCTATTCCAACCCTGTTCCATTTCCAATGATCAGATTTGAATTGTTCAAAACGGGTAATAACAGTTTAGCGGATAAAAAACTCAAAGGGCAACCGGGTCTGAACGGAGTTACTCATTTCCCTTACACGCTTTATTTCCTGGTAGACCTTGAAGTTTTCTTCGCCGATTTCCTTTTTGATCTTATCTGTATAACTCATGGGATCGTCCTTTCCAAAGATCTTGTCAAATATATTCTCCGGCTCAGGATACTCTCTCACGCTATAATCGGTCAGGCCGGCTTTTGAGGCAGCAGCGACGATGGCATCTTCAATTCCTCCAAAGCGGTCGATCAGGCCAATGTCCTTTGCTTTCAAACCGGTCCACACGCGGCCCTGGGCGATGCTGTCGATATATGTGGTATCCCTTTTCCGGCCCTCTGCCACTCTTTGTTTGAACGTGGTATAGATCAGGTCCACGCTGGCCTGCACCATATTCTTTTCCGGCTCATTCAGGGGGCGGTATATTGCTCCCGCATCAGCATACGGCGCTGTTTTCACACCGTCGAAAGTAATGCCCAGCTTGTTTTTAAAAAATGACTGCATGTTGGGAATGATCCCGAAAACACCAATGGAACCTGTAATTGTTGTGGGCAATGCAAAAATGCTATCGGCTGCGCAGGCAATATAGTAGCCGCCCGAAGCCGCTACGTCGCCAAAACTCACGATCACGGGCTTCTCTTGTTTAGCTAGCGCCAGCTCGCGCCAGATCGCTTCACTCGCCATCGCACTGCCACCACCGGAGTTAACCCGAAGTACAATTGCTTTTATTGATCTGTCGAGACGGGCTTTTCGCACAAGGTTACGATAGGTTTCGCCGCCGATACCTTCCTCTGATTTTCCATCCACGATATTACCTTCAGCATAGATCAGGGCAATCTTATCACCACTTCTCTTGCGGATATTCGACGCGGCATAATATGTATTGATCGTCGTAAAATTGATCCGGTCGTACTTACCAATTCCCAGGTTTGTTTTTATCTCGTCCTTAAGTTCATCGTCATACTTTACGCCGTCCACCAGGCCATGCTTCACCGCATCATTCGCAGTCTGGATCGCGGCCCCACTGGCGAGTCGATGCAGACTGGCGGTATCTATCTTCCTTATTTCTGAGGTCTTGGTCAGGAAATCACTATACAGGTCATTGAGCCAAACTGAAGTTTGCAATTCATTCTCCGGCGTCATTTCTGCGGCCCGAAAAGGTTCGGTTGCGCTTTTGAATTTCCCGGCATAAAATATTTGTGGTTCGATATCCAGTTTTTCCAATGTTCCTTTTACAAAAGCGAGCTCAACGCTGTATCCATCCCATTCGAGGTAACCCTGCGGACTTACATAAATCTTGTCCGCGATATTTGCTACGCTATAGGCTGCCTGCGTCATGATATCGCCATGCGCCAGGACAAACTTGCCACCCGATTTAAAATCATTCAGAGCATTCCTGATCTCATCGTTGGCTGCGAAACCATTCGGGTTTGTGTTAGCAATGATATATATGCCTGCAATATTTTTATCCGCTTTTGCGAGTTTCAACAATCTCACCACATCATAAAGACCCGGAACGTCTGACTGGTTACTGCTAAATATCGCCAGCGGATTTTGAGTAACCTGCTCGCGATAATGCTGCGCAAGATCCAATACTATTACTGAGTTGGAAGCTATGCGTGGCTTATCTTTTGCTGCCAGTCCACCTGCCATGGAAACCAGGAAAAACACAGCCAGCAGACTAAACACCACTAGTGCCAGTAAACAAGCGAGGACTATCTTGAAAAAATTCCACATATGTCAATACATTGTTGAATATCAAAAATAAAGATATTTGGGGCCATGGCGAAGACAGCTTTTCCGCAAACAGCCTGGTTGTTGACAGGCGGTAATATGGGTGACCGGTTGAGGAACCTGACCAGTGCAAACGAACTGATTAAGCAGCATTGCGGGGAGGTTATATTGGCATCTTCCATCTACGAAACCGAAGCATGGGGCAAAACAGACCAGCCGTCGTTTTTAAACCAGGTCCTGCAAATTCAAACCGGACTCGAGCCAAAGCAACTTCTAAAAAAAATACTGTCGATTGAAAAAAAGCTGGGTCGGTTTCGCAAGGAAAAAAACGGGCCGCGAACTATCGATATTGATATTCTGCTTTTTGATGATGCCATTATTAAAGAACCATCCTTAGAGGTGCCTCATCCACGAATGCACGACAGGCGTTTTGCGTTGACGCCACTAGCGGAGATAGCTCCCAGGCTGCTACATCCGTTGTATAAAAAAACAATTTCGCAACTGCTTGCTGACTGTACAGATCCGCTGGAAGTTTCAATATACAGGGGTTAAGGTTCCGGACTTATCCACAATATATTAGGCTTGTCATCACCACCCCAGTCATTTTATTTACTTTGCGGTTCACCGGTCTATGAATCGCAGCAATGAACTATCATTTTATTACTATCGAAGGAAATATCGGGGCAGGTAAAACAACATTAGCCCATTTGTTATCCAAACACTACAACGCAAGGTTAATACTCGAAGAATTTGCCGACAATCCTTTTCTTCCCAAATTTTATGAAAACCCGTCCCAGTATGCTTTCCCCCTCGAATTATTTTTCATGGCCGAACGATTCAAGCAACTTAAAGAGCTGTTGCAGCAAAAAGATATGTTCCGCCAGCTGACCATTTCAGATTACCTGTTCACTAAATGTCTTTTGTTTGCCAAAGTCACATTACCAGATGATGAGTTCCGGCTCTACCAGCGATTATTTGATATCATTCACCAGCAATTGATTCAGCCTGATCTGCTAATCTACCTGCACGCCCCGGTCAGTAAGTTGCAGGCCAATATTCGCAAACGCAATCGCTCCTATGAACAAAATATACCGGATGACTACCTTTATAATATCCAGGAAACATACACGAGTTATATACGTGATCACAATATAAAAACGTTGTTTGTTGACGTGAGCAACGCTGATTTCCTGGGCAACAAAAAACACCTTCAAACTATTACTGATGCGCTGGGACACGAGTATAGCGACGGGCAACATTATATCTCCTTACCTTAACAAAAATGAGAAGACGAAGAACTAATAGTTTCCAGGCTTTCAGGTCCTCGATTTCAACCTTATCATGAGTCACCCTCCCCAAATCACAGATGATCCCTTTGCTGCGGTTAAAATACCGGAGTACAAAAATCTTGTCCTGGGCAGATTTTTTTTTATCATGTCATTGCGCATGATGAGCACACTGGTGGGATGGTGGGTGTACGAGTTGACAAATGACCCATTTGCCATAGGGCTGGTAGGACTTTCCGAAGTAATCCCGGCGCTGTCGATGGCGCTTTACTCCGGGCATGTTATCGATATCAGTGAAAAAAGAAAACTCCTTCTAAAAAGTGTTTTTGCCTATATCTGCGCGGCACTTGTGTTGTTATTTCTAACCACGCCATTTGTTGACGAAAACGTAAAAAATATTTATATCAGTTACTTTATCTATGCCGTGATTTTCTGTACCGGTATTTTTCGCTCATTTGCAGGCCCTGTCTTTAGCGCCATGATCGCCACTATCGTGCCCCGGCAATACCTGCAAAACGCTACAACGTGGAGCCAGGGCAGCTGGCTCACAGCTTCGGTAACGGGTCATGCCATGGGTGGCTTCATGATAGCCCTGGTGGGAATCATGGGAACACAGATCATCATTTGTTGTATGATGACTACCGCCCTTATAGTTTTGACACGACTAAAGCCTAAACCAGTTCATGTGAAAAGCGGTGAGACCCGCACCTGGGAAAGTGTGAAAGAAGGTTTACGATTTGTGTATAAGACCAAGGAGCTTTTAGGAGCCCTGGCACTGGATATGTTTGCGGTACTATTTGGAGGTGTGGCGGCGATGATACCAGTATTTGCCCGGGATATTTTGAAAGTGGGACCCATGGGATTCGGGTGGTTGAATGCAGCCATTGATATTGGTGCTATTTGCGTGGTGGTTCTGCTTACCATTTCACCCATGAAAAAAAAGCAGGGCAAAAAGCTGATGCTGGCAGTCGCTGGCTTTGGGATATGCATCATCATTTTTGCTTTGTCGAAATGGTTCGTACTTTCTTTTTTAGCATTAATGCTCGCAGGTATGCTGGATGGGATCAGCGTGGTAGTACGAGGTACCGTTATTCAACTAAAAACACCCGATCATATGCGCGGACGGGTCAGCAGCGTCAGTTCCATGTTTGTCAACTCCAGCAATGAACTCGGCCAGTTTGAAAGCGGTATGGCTTCCCGACTATTAGGCGTGGTACCCTCGGTAATCTTTGGAGGCTGTATGACACTTGGCGTGGTGATCACCACCTGGTGGAAAGCTCCGGCTTTGAGAAAATTTGAATATTGATGAAATACCTTAAAACTTTATGCTACACAATTCGCTTGTCGAAGTGTACACGTCGTCTGTGAGTGATCTTTACCTTCCCCATATCATCATGACGAGGATTGATCACAAAAATATTCTCCTCCGGCATCAATACACTGGGTACGGACAATATCAGTTTCTGGTTGGTGCGCAAGAACCTGTCACCCCTACTGGTAGTTTGCTCATTTATATCCATCGCATCCCATCCTGCCGTGAGCTCGCCTAATGAAATGACCTGTTGTAAAGCGTTATCGGGAATATAGATCACCGACAATACATAAGTCTTTATCTGAAGCATTTTAGCGGGCGTATGTGCAAGGGTTTCCAGCAATGCCAGCGACCTCGTAGATGCCGCATATAATGCCGACAGACCCGCACTGTTCCAGCGTCCTCCATATAACTTGGCGCCGGTACCGTTCAGTTCATTTGAAAATTCATCCTGGGAAATACGATATACCTCCATGGCCTATGAATAAACTCCCTGCTCCAGGCGACCAAGGATCTTAAGAAGGAAATTAATCCCGAAGGAAGTATCCAGGAAATCCAGGGGCTTTTTATTTCCGAGAGCGAGCAATGGGCTCTGAAGCCATTCGGCAAAACCTTCCCTGCTGCCAATAACCTGTATACCGCGCTGCACAAATGAAGCCAGCTCAAGGACCCGCTCGGTTTTTAAAGTATCCAAAACCGAATCATCATCTTTTCGTTGAAGATTCCTATAGGAGGTATGTAACAGCTCTCCCATGGTTTCCATCGGTATGCCAAGGTAAGCAGCGAGCGACTTGAGAGAAGATTTTTTTACACCTTCACGGGTCAGCTTGATCAGGTCAAAATCTCCTGGTGTGATACGCTGGGAACGATGTTTTCCACCAAGTATCACATTGAAACTTTCGTATTTGACAGCGGGCTCTTTTGCAGTAGAAGGCTCGTCATATACCTGGTAGGCTTCACTTTTTTTCAGGGTCTTTTTCACAATTTTCTATTTTTTCAAATATACGACATTTTGCACTGCAAAATTACATTTTGTCGTATTATTTTTGACCGGCTTCCATTAGCCTTTCCAGTACGAAGTAGGTGATCGGGCAAAAACGGGAATTTTTCAGCGTGAGTTGCTGACGTTTGTAGATCACGTCCTCGTCGGTATAGGGAAAACGCTGACAATCAGAAGGTCGCTGGTCATAGATGCTGCAAAAATTCCCTTCGCCAAGGAACGGGCAGGGCTTGGATTTTACCACAAAATCCCCTTCATCATCCACAACAAGGTAAGTGTCGATAAACACACTTTCCTTCATCCGGAGATATTTAGCGATCCGCCGGATATCAGTTGTCTTGAAACGGGGTGAATAGTTTTTACAACAGTTAGCGCACTGAAGACAATCCACCCTTGAAAATGCTTCTTCGTGTAGGTCAGGCAATTGGCGAAGCAGCTTATTCTTGTCAACACGCTGAAGAAATTGCCGGTAGAGCTTTTGACGTTCTGCAGACTTTTTTTCCCAGTTTTTCAATATCCCATGCACCATAAGGCAAAGTAACAACCTGTTTTCCACAGTTACACAACTCAGTTTTTTTGTCCCCTTCCTCCCGTAACTTTGCACCCATTTATTAGATATCGTTACATGCTACTAGTTGCTGAATTAAGTCATAATTGCACATAATCAATGTATTATCCAGCATCCAGTATCAAGTATCCAGCATCCAGATCATCTACAGAACTAAACGACATATCAAACAATGACCCTCTTCGAACAACAGTCCAACGAATTCATTCCGCGTCATATCGGACCCAACGAAAAAGACACAAAAGACATGCTCAGGGCGATCGGAGCCCCCAGCGTTGCTGAATTGGTGAACCAAACCGTTCCTGCCAGTATCCGGATGGAGCGTGAACTGAATATACCAGCTGCCATGAGCGAGCATGAGTACCTTGAGCATATCAAGGAGATCTCGCTGCGCAACAAGGTTTATTCAAACTATATCGGACAGGGTTATTATGATACGATAACTCCTCCGGTTATTCTCCGAAATATTTTTGAAAACCCTGGTTGGTATACACAATACACCCCTTACCAGGCAGAGATATCACAGGGTCGCCTGGAAAGCCTGCTCAACTTTCAAACCATGGTAAGCGATCTGACCGCTTTACCCATCGCCAACGCATCGCTGCTTGATGAAGCTACAGCTGCAGCGGAGGCCATGACTATGTTCTTCAATTTTCTCAATAAACAGGATCATATTGAAAGGCCTAAATTTTTTGTAGATGCTGAGATTTTCCCTCAAACAAAAGACGTTCTGATAACCCGTGCGATCCCGGTAGGAATTGAAATTGTAGAAGGTGATTACAGAAAGGCAAATATCGATGGAAGTTTTTTTGGCGCCATTGTTCAGTATCCCAACAATAATGGTTCGATCGAAGATTATCGCGATTTTATTGCCAAGGTACAGTCTGCAGGTGCCTTTGTAGCCATGGCTACTGATCTGCTGGCACTGACTCTGTTGACACCGCCAGGCGAACTCGGTGCTGATGTAGCGGTTGGATCAGCACAACGGTTTGGTGTACCCATGGGATATGGCGGACCACATGCTGCATTTTTCTCAGCAAAAGATGAATTCAAAAGAAATATACCCGGCCGGATCATCGGTGTTAGTGTAGATGCGCATGGAAACCGTGCACTTAGAATGGCGCTGCAAACACGGGAACAACATATTAAAAGGGAGAAAGCCACGTCTAATATCTGTACTGCACAGGCATTACTCGCCAATATGTCGGCGATGTACGCGGTTTACCACGGACCGCAAGGGCTGAAAAATATCGCACGCAGGGTCGCGCTGCTTACGCAAACCGTAGCCGAAAGTATTGAGCAAAGAGGTTTTGAACTGTTGTCACAAAACTTCTTTGACACCGTTGTTATTAAAACAGATGAGCTAAAGACGATCAGGGAAAAAGCTGAAAGGCAAAATATAAACCTGAGGTATATTGATGCAACACATATTGGTATCTCACTTGATGAAACCACGACGGTAGAAAAGCTCTATGATCTTATCAATTGTTTTGAGAATGACAAAGACCCCGTTGCATTCGATATTAGTGAAGACATTGAATTGCACCATATCCCTGTCGCGTTATCACGTAGTACTTCATACCTCACCCACCCTGTCTTCAATACGCATCGCAGCGAAAGCCAGATGATGCGTTATATCAAGATGCTTGAAAACAAAGATCTTTCCCTCAACACTTCCATGATCTCATTGGGAAGCTGCACGATGAAACTGAACGCTGCTTCAGAAATGATACCTCTTAGCTGGTCGCACTGGGCGCGGCTGCATCCATTTGCACCCCGGGACCAGGCGGAAGGTTACCAGTACATCGTTCGTGAACTAAGCAAATACCTTTGTGAAATAACTGCGTTTGATGCCTGCAGCCTTCAACCCAACAGCGGCGCGCAGGGAGAATATGCTGGTCTGCTTACCATTAAAGGATATCATGAAAGCCGTGGAGATCATCACCGCAATATTATGTTGATCCCTATCTCCGCGCATGGCACCAACCCTGCTTCCGCGGTGATGGCCGGAATGAGAGTGGTGGTCGTAAAAGCTCTCGAAAACGGGTACATAGATGTGGAAGACCTGAAGGCAAAAGCTGAACTACATAGTGCCAACCTTGCTGGAGTCATGATCACCTATCCCAGCACATACGGTGTATATGAGGAAACGGTGAAAGACATCACTACTATCGTGCACCAGCACGGTGGGCAAGTGTACATGGACGGAGCTAATATGAATGCCCAGGTCGGACTTACAGCGCCGGGGTTGATCGGTGCGGATGTATGTCACCTTAACCTCCATAAAACTTTTGCCATACCGCATGGTGGCGGTGGACCCGGAATGGGCCCTATTTGCGTAAAAAAACACCTGGAACCATTTCTTCCGGGACATGTGGAGTTATCAAAAGATGGTTCTAAGAGTAGTGCAGTTTCCGCTGCACCTTATGGCTCTGCAAGCATACTACTGATTAGCTACGGATACATTCGCATGCTGGGTTCGAAGGGAGTAAAAGCCGCTACAGAATACGCGATACTAAATGCAAATTATATGCGTGCCCGGCTGGCCGGCAGTTTCGACATCCTATATACCAATCACAATGGTCAGTGTGCGCATGAATTTATCGTCGATCTGCGACCCTTCAAAAAATCCGCGGAAATTGAAGCTGAAGATGTGGCCAAACGATTGATGGACTACGGTTTTCACGCACCTACTATGAGCTTTCCTGTGCCAGGCACCATCATGATCGAACCAACAGAAAGCGAGGATAAAGCCGAACTCGACAGATTTTGCAATGCATTACTTTCGATTCGTGCTGAAATAAAAGAGATAGAGGAAGGCCGCTCAGACAAAAAAAACAATCCCTTAAAGAATGCGCCTCATACCCAGCTGGTGGTAACGGCCGACGAGTGGAAACATTCGTATAACCGACAAACAGCCGCATTTCCTTTGTACTATGTTACACTCAACAAATTCTGGCCTTCTGTAGGCAGGGTGAATAATACCCATGGCGACAGGAACCTTATTTGTACCTGCGAGCCCGTGGAGAGTTATATGGAAGCGGAGCTTGGCTGATTTGGAATTGGGAATGTGTAATTGGGGGTAGACTCAAAGTCAGGGGAACCCTGACTAATTCCTAATCCCCAATTCCAAACTCCTTGCCTTCATGGTGTGAGCATAATATAAAAAACGTGCAGGGCAATTCGATTCTCCACTGCCTGTTCAGCACTCACCTTTGCTCTTTTTAGCAAGGGAGGATTGGCACCATCGAGGCTGGAAAGCATGATCCCTACCTTTTTAAAATCGACATTACCAGTATTAGAAGGATCTACCATCAGCGCGAAGTCTGAATCAAAGCCGTAGAATGTAAAATCGTTGCCATTTAATTGCAGAAGATCGCGGATGCTCATACCCGAATAAATTCCGCATTTGAAAGGCCACTTGTTGCGACTGATATTATCATTAAAGGGCATGGCGTTTTCGGTGGGAATGATACCGCTGATCAGGATGTACGACAGGTCACAAAGGTTGTTCTCGTCTTCCCATACAAATACTACCTGCCGGTTACTGATGCCAAACAATACCGAACACTTCTTCACCTTGTCTTCAGAGAAATAATAAACATCGCGCTGTACATTTTCTTCTCCAAAATAACTGACGAGATATTCATGCGATTCGAAGTTGAGCAGATCTTCTGCAAAGTGGACCAGGCTAGGCAATTGCTTTTTCTTCAGGGTGAAATTATAAACGGGCACCCCGTCCTCTACGAGTGTACTGACATAGACGCGCAAATTCTTACGTTGGAAAAAAAGCGGTGATTGGCTGGTATCTTTTTCAACTCCATAAAAATAATCACCGTTCATCAGCTTACGTAATCCATCCTGGTATTCCGAAAGTGATGTAGTATTAAAAGAAAAACAATACTGATCATCTTTTTTGTACAGCCCCACTCTCCTGCTTTCGAAAATAGAATCCTCTGGCTGAGGGTTTTGCTTTTCAAAAAAAGTAAAAGCCATCGCATCGTCCTGCAATTGCCTGCCACCGGATAAGTATCCTTTACCCGTCATGTAGCTATCAAATTTTTTAGGTGACAGGGCTGACAGGTTAACCAGGTCATCGACAGTGAATGACTGTGCATGCAATGCACCGATAATAAACCCCTGTAGAATAAATAAGAGTAGAGATCTCGCCATAATAAAAAGTGGTCTTCATTAAAGTTTACAGAAGGTCTTTTACAGGAATCCCACCTGGGAATATTATAGCTGAGGCAGAGTAGGTAACAAAACTATGATTTTCCCTGAAAAATCCAAAATGCAGGCATAAGGAAATACTACCCTGGATGTGGGGTACATCGAAATAGCGCGAAAGCCAGGTTATGACACAGGCCTTGGAAGAGTGAAAGAAAACACGCTGCCTTTTCCGGGCTCGCTTTGAATACGTAGTTTTCCGTTGTTTTTGGCCAGGAACTCCTTGCAGAGCATTAACCCCAGCCCGGTACCTTGTTCGTGGGCAGTACCATTACTTGAATAAAATTCCTGGGTACCAATTTTCTTCAATTCCTCGGCCGTAATTCCTTTGCCTGAATCCTTTACATAGATCTCGGTTAC
>JAEYVW010000422.1 GCA_023429365.1 Bacteroidota bacterium | reverse complement strand
CTGTACTCCCATGCCGGGGAGATATTCTTTAAATAATGCTGTTTCTAGTCGTTCGGGAGATACATAAAGAAATTTGCAGTTACTTTCGGAAACCACTTTTAAGGTATTCGTTACTTCTTTAAAACTCTTCCCTGAGTAAATGGCATAGGCTGTAATATTTTTCCTGCGAAGGTTTTCAACCTGGTCCTTCATCAGCGCGATCAGCGGTGAGATCACGAGGCATAGCCCTTCCCCGGTCATCGCGGGATCCTGGTAACAAAGTGATTTGCCGCCACCGGTTGGCATCAGGGCCAGGGTATCGTTACCATCTAAAACGGATTGGATAATATCTTCCTGTAATGGCCGGAAACTTTCGAACCCCCAGTATTGCCTGAGGATTTCGTGGGTAGTGAGGCGTGAGGCGGAAGGCTGGAGGTGTGAGTCGTGAGCCATGAGTCGTGAATTGTGAGGAGGTGGTCTAAAAGGTATGAAAAAAATCTTTTGCTTTCAAGTTATTATTTTGTACCTAATCCAGAAACATAATCCCCACCGACTATTTAAAATAATATTATAAATCTACTCTCACGACTGACGATTCACGCCTCACGATCATACGAGATCAACTTGGAAATTAATTTAAAACTCCGGATCATTAACCTACCCAGGGTGTCAAGTGCCTGCTTTGTTGCATAACCCAGGCCAATTGCAATATCCAATGCTGCATCAACTTCTATTAAAGAACCACGAGCAATTTCATAGAACCTTTTTCTTTCCTTTAAAGATTTTCGGGAACAGCCTTCTGCAACATTAAGATGAACTGATAATGCAGCCCGTCTTATTTGCGATATCATTCCAAATCTTTCAACCGGAGGAAACGAATTTGTTTGCCTGTAGCAATCGAGTACAAGTGATTTTGAGACTTTGAAAACATCAAGTTTTGTGTGAGATAATTCCAGGAACATAAAATTTGTTTTTCCCAAGCTAGTAAAATCTATCCCTATCTGTAATGTAAAATCACGTTATTAGGCGGGAATTTCCCCTTCTATTTCACGTCTCCAGACCGGCTATTCACAACTCACGCCTCACGACTCACCCCTCACGTCACCTTCTTCACAAACAATCTTCCCGAATTGATCGCCAGCACCACATCACTTAAACCCATGACCAATGCGGCAAAACCTGGTTTCAAAAATCCGAGTGCAGCAACCGGGATGGCTATAATATTATAAGCAAAAGCCCAGAACAGGTTTTGTTTGATGGTAAGGAAGGTATGCCTGCCAAGTCCCAACGCGGTCGGCAACTTCTTTAAACCATGGTTCATCAATACAACCTGCGCGGATTGCAAGGCAATTTGCGACGCGTCGCTCATCGATACGCCGATGGTTGCCTTGGCGAGGGCGGGTGCATCATTGATACCGTCACCTACCATCACGGTTGAGGCTATTGCTGAAAGTTGAGCGATTTTTTCCAGCTTTTGTTCGGGTGTTTGTTCGGCAATCACTTCATCGATGCCAAGACTATTGCCCAGCTCCTTGGTCTTGTCATATCGGTCTCCACTCAATAGTATAGTCTTAATGTTTTTCGAATGCAGGTAGTCAATCACCTGCTTAGCTTCTGCTCTTATTTCATCTTTTACATCGATCCATCCCAGGAGCTGGTCATTTTTAACCAGGTAAACATTATGACTGTTGTCGCTGGTATACTTTTCTGCGATCTTGTAAGAGCCGGCTTTATAGATATCACCTTCTTTATCCCGTGCCTGCATGCCCAGGCCTTTAATTTCTTCAATGAATTTCCAACGGATCTCATCTTTTGTTTTCCATTCTTTGCTGATACTTTTCGCGATGGGATGGTTTGAATATTTTTCAAGAGAGAAGATAATCATCCTAAACTCGTCAGCGCTTATACTATTATTTTCCAAATGCCAGTCACTTATTTTAAAATCACCCGTTGTCAGCGTGCCGGTTTTATCAAACACGACCTGTTGGATGTTTTTAAAAAGTTCCAGGCTTCGCGCATTGCGAAACAGGATGCCATTCCTTGCACCGCGACCGAGACCAACAGCGATGGCAGCTGGTGTAGCAAGTCCCATCGCGCATGGGCAGGCAATGACAAGTACTGCAATACTGCGCATTAGTGAATTTGTGAAATCCTGAAGTACGATCCAGTTTATAATAAGCGTGATTGCGGCGATCACCAGCACAACGGGCACAAAAATGGCGCTGATCCGGTCTGCCAGTTGCTGAACAGGTGCTTTTTCACCCTGCGCCTGTTTAACCAATTTGATGATACCTGATAGAACTGTATCCTCGCCTGCTGCAGTTACATATGCCTTAATGGTTCCATTTACCAGTATACTTCCGCCAATCAGTTTATCCTTGCCTGCTTTATGTACAGGTATACTTTCGCCTGTAATGATAGCTTCGTTTACCTCCGCTTCACCCCAAAGTATTTTACAGTCGGCCGGTACCTGTTCGCCCGATTTAATCAGGACAAGGTCACCGCTTCGGAGCTGTTCACTTTCAACTTCGAAGATCTGTTCCTGGTGTTGGTCGTCATAGGCGATCATGTTGGCCATTACCTTTTGCGAGCTGGCCAGTTTATTCAGCGCTTTTTGGGTGGAACGAACAGAAGCTTCTTCCATATAGTTTCCGAGGAATACCAGGGTAATGATGGTGGCTGTCGTCTCATAGAACATATAATCAGCAGCCTGCCCGGTGAGGGTGCCATACAAACTATAGATATAAGAGGCAAGCGCACACATCGCGATGAGCACGTTCATATTGGGTATGCCATTACGAATACTCTTCCA
>JAEYVW010000274.1 GCA_023429365.1 Bacteroidota bacterium | reverse complement strand
ATCTCCGCATCCAGTGATGTCAGCTGACCATCAACAGGCGCTCTTACCACCAGGTCGCCGACCTTCTTACGCATCACTTCCAAAGCATTCTGGGTGCGGGCATATGACTGGCGGGCTTGTTCCAACTCCTGCCTAACTGAAAATGAATCCTGTTTTAAAACCTGGTCGGCCAGTTTTTTCTTTTCCAACTGGTAATTATAATTGTTTTCCGATTGCCTGAACTCCTGCAGACCGATCACTTTTTCTGCATACAATTTTTTATTAAGCTGGTATATCCTTTCTGCCTCCTTCAACTGGTTCTCCACATCGGTACCCTGGTTGAGTTTGCCGATGGTATTCTGGCGGGCTGCATTCTGAGAGATCTGCATTTGCGTAAGCAGATTGTAAACCGATGTCTCCTGGTTTACCAGGCTCAGCTCAAGATCAGTATTAGACAACCGAAGAATGGGTTGTCCCTTTTTCATGATTACACCATCGTCAACATATTTTTCTTCCACCCGGCCACCTTCCACCGCATCGAGGTATATAGAGGTGATGGGAAGCACCACGCCATTTACCGGGATAGTTTCCTGGAAGGGACCCGATTTCACTTCACTTATGGTGATCCGCTCTACATCGACATTCAGCCGGCTTTTACCTGATGTGAAATAATAACTCGCCGCGGCAAGACTTACAATACCAAAAATGCCGGCGATTGTCAGGATCCTTTTTTTACTCCATTTCTTTTTAGCAATGACTCTATCCACTTTTAAAATGACTTTAGTGATTGGTAAAACATATTTTCTTAAACGGCCTCCGATTGATTAGGTTACAATCGTTCACAAATTTCTCCCACTGCATTTGCAGTAAAGTGATAAATATGCCAATGCCATTAGGTTTTGACTTACAAGCTTTTACATTTTTATAAATCTACGAAGCCGTTCGTTAATGATACACATGGTGTACGCTTTTGATACAGCGACTTACGGGCGTTTATTGTTAAAAATTTAGTTGCCAGCACTTTGTAATTATGGTATACTTGCAGCAGGGAGAGTTGAAGATTAAAGGGTTGCGATACAATTTGAAACAACACCCTGTAATTAGGAATTAAATTACTACGGCTGAATAACCATACAAAAATGAACATTAAGAACGCTTCGATTTTAATAATAGATGATGATCCAGATGTGCTAACTGCCGTTCGACTATTGCTTAAAACAGAAGCAAAAACAGTAGTAACGGAAAAAAATCCTGAAAACATACGCTGGCACCTGTCGAAAGATGATTACGACGTGATATTGCTGGACATGAATTTTACCAGTTCCATCAATACCGGCAACGAAGGACTTTTTTGGCTGAAAGAGATCAGGAAGATGCGACCTGAAGCTACTGTGATTATGATCACGGCATATGGTGATATTGACCTTGCAGTCAGATCTTTAAAAGAAGGTGCATCCGATTTTGTTGTAAAACCCTGGCACAACGAAAAGCTGATGATGACGATCAGGGATCTGTTAAAAAGAAAAAATACGAAGTCAGGTGCCTATGCCCTCTCCAATGTCGATTCGATTATCGGGAAAGAGTTGTTGGGTGAGTCAGAAGCAATGCAACAGATCTTTTTAAAAATTGAAAAGATCGCGCCCACAGATGCCAATATCCTGATCCTGGGTGAGAATGGTACTGGCAAAGACCTGATCGCAAAAGCGATTCACCAGCAGTCGCTGCGTGCTTCGAAGCCACTGGTAAAAGTGGATGTAGGCGCCCTCACCGAAACACTTTTTGAAAGCGAACTTTTCGGTCATAAAAAAGGCGCATTCACGGATGCGCGAGAAGATCGCATGGGAAGGTTTGAAGCAGCCAACAATGGCACTCTATTTCTGGATGAGATCGGCAATATCCCCCTGCACCTGCAGGCAAAACTGCTGAGCGTTTTACAAAACCGACAGGTGACGCGATTGGGCAGCAATGAAGCCACACCGATCGATATACGTTTGATCTGTGCTACTAATGTACCGCTTAGCGAACTGGCTAATGAATCCAGGTTCCGCAAAGACCTGATCTATCGTATCAATACCGTCGAAATTACAGTTCCTCCGCTGAGGAAGCGCGATAACGATATTATCCTGCTGGCAAGGCATTTCAGTAAACTGTATAGTCGTAAATATTTGAAACCCTCGCTAGAACTGGATACACATGCAATGGAAAAGCTGTTGAACTATCATTATCCCGGCAATGTCCGTGAACTGCAATATATCATTGAAAGGGCGGTGATCATGTCGGATGGTGATATCCTCGAAGCGAAGGATCTTCTATTTTCCCCAATAGAATCTTCCGCTGCAATAGATGATGACTCAGGCGCTACCAAACTCAGTGATGTAGAAAAAAACACAATACTACGGGTGATCGAAAAGCATAATGGGAATATCACCCGTGCTGCAAAGGAACTGGGGCTGACGAGGACGGCGTTGTATAGGAGGTTGAGTAAATATGATATTTGATGCTGGATGCTGGATACTGGATACTAGATACTGGATACTAGATACTGGATACTAGATGTTCCTGGCTCCCCTCTCCTTGGGAGAGGGGTTGGGGGTGAGGCCGGGGTTGGGGGTGAGGCCGGGGCTGGATACTAGATGGTAATATTTATTTTATGATGAAAAAAATTGAGTGGCGGCTTTTGGTGCGGGTGATGATACTATTTATCACACTTTGCCTGGCTGCTTTCCTTGTGATGAAGGGTAACTATGTATACCTGCTGATCGTGGTGCCTGTGATCATTTATGAATTGGTTGAATTTTACAGGTTTCACCAGAAAGCCCACCGTGAGCTGGACCAGTTCGTAGAAGCCGTTCACTATCGTGATTTCTCACGCTATTTTGATGTTAAGCATGCCCCCGCCGATATTCAGCCATTGCGCAAAGGATTCAACGAGATCAATAGCACCTTTAAGGTAATCAGCAAAGAAAAAGAAACCCAGTACCAGTACCTCCAAAAAATACTGGAGTTGGTTGATACGGGCATTTTATCATACGAAGAGCAAAGTGGCGAAGTGGTCTGGATGAATGAATCATTGAAAAAAATGCTGCAGCTCCCCTATCTAAAAACAATCTATTCACTAGGAAAGCGTGACCAGGATC
>JAEYVW010000270.1 GCA_023429365.1 Bacteroidota bacterium | reverse complement strand
ATGGTATCAGGATAATTTTTGGTAAGACCGGATATCATCGCATCCGCGTCTCCACATTCCACCATCATGCAGCCAAAGTAGTTTCGGTCGCGCATGACCTTCTTTGACTCATACGCATTGAAGCCACGGCGACTTCTTTTACGGAAGAAAATTTCAGAGTATTGATTTCTTTTTTCTTCCGTACTATCGCTTCGTGGATCCAGAATAGGCAGACCATCGAGCTCGATACCGTTTGTGGCGGCGATCGTTTTGATCCGGTTTTCGTCCCCAAGCAGAATGGGATAGGCAATGCCTTCTTCAAAAGCCACGGCTGCCGCTTTTAGCACTTTCACATTATCAGCTTCAGCAAAAACAATGCGTCGCGGATCACGTCTGGCTTTGTTACCAATGGCGCGCATCACGTGATTGTCGATACCCAGGCGGGTTTCCAGTTCTGACGTGTAAGTCTCCCAGTCGGTGATGGGATGTTGAGCCACCCCGCTTTCCATCGCGGCACGGGCAACAGCCGGTGACACTGTCGATAATAGTCGTGGGTCAACGGGTTTTGGAATAATATAATTCGGCCCAAATGAAATTGTTTTTTCATTATAGGCCAGGTTAACAATATCCGGCACCGGGGTTTTGGCCAATGCAGCCAGCGCTTTCACCGCCGCCAGTTTCATTTCTTCATTGATCTGTGTGGCCCTTACATCCAGTGCGCCGCGGAAGATATACGGGAAACCAAGTACGTTATTGACCTGGTTGGGATAATCACTGCGGCCAGTTGCCATGATCAGGTCTTTCCTCACTTCGGTGGCGTCTTCCCAGCTGATCTCAGGATCGGGGTTAGCCATGGCAAAAACGATCGGGTTTTTTGCCATCGACTTCACCATTTCCTTCGACACCACATTTCCTGCACTCAGGCCGATGAACACATCCGCATCTTTCATCGCCTGTTCCAGTGTCATCGCATTTTTGGCATTGGCAAACTTGGATTTTAGTTCATCAAGATCGGTACGTCCTTTATGGATCACACCCTTTCTGTCGAACATCGTGAAGTTCTCAAACTTCGCACCGAGGGCAACATAGAGTTGCACACAGGCCATTGCCGCTGCACCCGCCCCGTTGACAACGTATTTTACCTTGTCGATTTTTTTCTTCTGGACTTCAAGCGCATTCAATAACGCTGCCGCGCTGATGATGGCTGTACCGTGCTGGTCGTCGTGCATCACGGGGATGCTCATCGTCTCCTTTAGCTTTTTTTCTATGTAAAAGCATTCGGGTGCTTTGATGTCTTCGAGGTTGATACCGCCAAAAGTGGGTTCCAGCGCTTTTACGATCTGCACAAACTTCTCGGGATCCTTTTCGTCAATCTCGATATCAAAGACATCGATGTCGGCAAATATTTTAAATAACACGCCTTTTCCTTCCATTACGGGTTTACCGGCCTCGGGACCAATATCACCCAGGCCTAATACTGCTGTACCGTTGCTTATCACTGCAACGAGATTGCCTTTCGCCGTGTATTTATATACGTTTTCCTTGTTGGCCGCAATCTCTTTACAAGGTTCGGCAACACCGGGGGAATAGGCAAGGGAGAGGTCTCTCTGTGTTTTGGCGTTCTTGGTGGGGACTACTTCGATCTTACCAGGCCTTCCCTTGGAATGGTACTCAAGGGCCTGTTGGCGCTGCAATTCGGTTTTATTCATGGACCGCAAAATTACAAAATAAAATTTCTATCCATTATTGGATTTAGGCGTGCAATGTATTGAGAAACAATTAAAAATTCAATTTTTTCCAGCAGCACCCCGGAAGAATGGCCAATGGGGCGAAAAAAAATTGGGGAATTTAAAAATCCTGTATATATTTGTACTGTACTACTACAATAGTACACTAAAACAATAAAGCATGATCGCGATCCAAAACCTCCATTTTGCTTATAAAAAGAAAAAGGTCTTTAATGGCCTGAGTCTTTCTTTACAGGCCGGGCATATCTATGGTTTACTCGGTAAAAATGGTACGGGTAAAACCACCCTGCTCCGTAATATCTCGGGTCTTCTGTTTCCCGACCAGGGCGATGTAAAGGTGTTGGACTTTGTTCCGGGTGTAAGAAACCCTGAATTTCTACGGGAATTGTTTATGGTTCCTGAGGAGTTTTACCTCCCCAACGTTTCTATTGAAAAGTTTGTGGCCTGCAACGCGCCTTTTTACCCAAAGTTTGACCACGCCCAGTTTGAAGGTTACCTCAAAGAATTTGACATACCAGCCGATAATAAGTTGCAGCAGATGAGCTATGGCCAGAAGAAAAAAGCCCTGATCAGTTTTGGACTGGCATGCAATACCTCGCTTTTGCTGATGGATGAGCCCACCAATGGCCTCGATATAATGAGTAAAAGCCAATTCAGGAAAGTGATCGCTGGTGCGATCGATGATAATAAGTGTATCATCATTTGTACACACCAGGTAAAAGACATGGAAAGCCTGATCGATCGTATTACTATCATAGATGAAGGCCGTATACTTTTTGATCAGACGGTTGATCGCATCACTTCCAAACTCAGTTTCCGGATTTCCTTCGATAGCGCTGAAGTTAGATCGGCTCTTTACCGTGAAGAATCGCTGAAAGGTAGCGCCATCATCACCGAGAATATGGACAACGAAGAAGGTAAACTTGATCTCGAAATGTTGTACAAAGCTATTGTTACAAACGGGGAGGCGATCCGCTCCGTATTCCAATAAAAAACCATTGACCATTCAACCTGTTCAACCTATAAAATTATCACTCATGACTACCGCTTTTAATTCTTCCAGGATCCTGCGACAAACCAGGAATAACAATGATGGCCTGAAGCCCGCTTTGTTGTCACCGCTGACACTGCTGTTGTTGCTGGCTATGCTCTTTACTTTTTTCCTGACCGCCTCTGATCGTGCAGATCAGAATGCTGCCGGAGAAAGGGAGATCATCCGTACCGAAATGTCCAAAGAAGAAAAGCAAAAAGCTTCTGCTCTGCGGTATGAAAGAATCGTTACCAGCGCTGACCCGATCCGTTCAATTTTACAATAAAGAATAGCAGTTCATAAACCTATTATTGATATGACAACGACTTTCAGTTTCTCCCGATTGATCCAGCTTATCCGGAAACACTGGTTTGAAAATTCCAGGCTCTATTTTTTCTCCGCTCTAGCCTTATTGGGGTTGATGGGACTGGTGTTTACCTTTTGGGTATTGACAGATGGGAACAACTTCCATGAGGATATCGCTTACCTGATCTTTATTGGAGGTATTTTCATTACAGGTGCTGTTTTTGCGAGCATGTCGTTTAATATGCTGGGTGAAAAGCCGAAGGGTACCTACTGGCTTAGCTTTCCGGCAAGCCACCTCGAGAAACTGATCACGGTTATATTTTATACCACCATCGTGTTTACATTGATTTATTGCGCTTGTTTCTTCCTGGTGAAAACAGCAGCCGATTTTTATATCAATGACCTGGTATACCGGTTCCCGTCAAAATATACTTACCGGCAGTCGGACTTTAGTGGTGGCTTTGGTGAAATGATGTTTAACACCATGTGTGGTTTTTTTGCAGTTCAGGCTTTTTATATCATGGGATCGGTTTATTTCTCAAAATATTCTTTTGTGATCACCACCATCATCGGTGCCCTGCTTATTTTCCTGTTTGTGTATTATATCTCGGAATTGTATTCCGGCAACTCTTTCGGTTCGAACCTGGCATGGCAGGGTTCAAGGATCGTGGCGATTGATACTGACAACCCCATGGCCTCCACCTATAAAAGTTATGAGCTTTCACCATTTATAAAAAACCTGCTCGAATACTCCACAAGGTTTATTTGGGCACCGGTATTCTGGGTTGTTGCCTGGTTCAGGCTAAAAGAAAAACAGGTCTGACATGGATATTAACGGAAGATTCAAAACAATTAGTGAATTGAAAAAAATGCATTATGCAATTTAATAATAGCGGACAGGCCATTTACTTACAGATCGCTGACTACGTGTGCGAAAAAGTATTGCTCAAGGAATGGCTGGCTGAAACCAAAATCCCCAGTGTAAGGGAACTGGCGGTTCAACTGGAAGTGAACCCCAATACGGTGGCCCGCACCTACGAATTCCTAAAGCAACAGGAGATTATTTACGATAAGCGCGGAATCGGCTATTTTATTACAGAAAATGGCCTTCAGAATGCAATGGCTTATCGTAAAAACGAATTTACCGAAAAGGAAATGCCTGCTGTCTTCCGCATCATGCACATGCTTGGAATAGAGATCGAAGACCTGAAGACAAGGTTTGAAAAGTTCAAAAAAAATTACGCCGCTTAATTATAAATACGTTTTCATGAACACTAGCACCAAAATATTAGCTGGCTTTTTCCTGGTCGTCTTCCTGGTTCCGGCTATGATTTTTATGTCATTTAAAAGCAAGATCAGGAATGATGATTTCAGGATGATAAGCCGTGACTCGTTTGAGTATAATAACTGGGAAACCGGTAAGACCGAAGCGCTGAAAGCGATCAGGATTGTTGCTCCTGCTGAAGCAAGGTTCAAAGTGAACTTTAGCCAGGCTGATTCCGCGTCATATCGTTACTACAAGGGGCAAAGCGACAGTATCAGCCTGCATCGCGAAGGCGATGTACTGGTCATTCGATATATCAGTACCGCAGGCACGGGTAAGGATTCTAATAGTGACGTTTATTTAAACCTTGCACTTCCTGACCTGGAGCAAATGGAGGCAGAAAATACGGAAATCAACCTGCTTTCTTTCGATTCAACGGGTACTAAAAACTTAAGCCTGGATTTGAAGGGCACGAGCCAGTTGAACATGGGTGCGCCAGATGACGAGGAATATCAACCGAGACGTGGCAGAAAGCCCATTGTGATGAATAACCTTTCCGCCAGGGTCGAAAACGGTGGCCTGTTCATCGGCAAAGAAGTGAACATAAAAGAAATGAATGTGGATGCAGTTGGCAAATCCATACTTAATATAAGCACGCAGGCTATTGTGAGCCGTCTGCAGGGCACTCTTTCTGACAGTTCCACTGTAAATGCGGGATGGCATTACCTGAAGCAGCTGAACCAGCCTGTTGTACAATAGAAAACGTGACTAACGAATTAAAATAATCATTATGCATACCCCGGTTATTGAAACCACCAACCTGAATTTTTCCTTTCGCAATGGCACAAAGACATTGGATGATATCAACCTGGTGGTGCCGAAAGGAAGCATCTATGGTTTTTTGGGCCCCAATGGCGCGGGGAAAACAACGACACTGCGATTGTTACTTGGCTTGTTGAAAAACCAGCAGGGCAGGCTCCGCATATTTGGAAAGGATTTTAATTCACATCGGATCGAGATCCTGAAGCGGCTCGGTTCCCTGATCGAACAACCCTCGCTTTACCTGCATCTTACAGCTAAAGAAAATCTCGAAATATATCGCCTGGTTTATAAAGTGGATAAAAGTCGTATCGATGAAGTGTTGAAGATCGTAGGCCTTGACCAGACCGGGAAAAAGAAGGCCAGGCAGTTTTCGCTGGGCATGAAACAAAGACTTTCTATTGCGATAGCCCTTTTGCACCAGCCGGAATTGTTGATATTGGATGAACCCACCAACGGACTTGATCCAAACGGTATCATTGAGACAAGAGAACTAATTCGCAAGCTGAACGTAGAACATGGCACAACTGTAATCGTATCCAGCCATATCCTCAATGAAGTGGAGAGAATGGCGACACATGTTGGCATCATACACAAAGGAAAAATGCTTTTCCAGGGGCCGTTGACCGAATTGCAACAGATGAAAACAAGGCAAACCTCCCTTGAGATCGAAACCAACGATAATGTATCGGCTGCAAGATTACTGGAATCCTACCAGGTCAAATCGGTAAATGGAAAACTAACACTCCCATTCGAAAGCAGGGAACAAACCGCAGGCATTAATAAAGTGCTTGTACAAAGCGGGCTGAGTGTTTATGCATTACATCCGCAACAAAACGATCTAGAACAATTATTTCTTGACATCACATCTGTTAATCCATGAGTTTTATAATATCCACTAAGGCAGAAATAATCAAAACCCGGAGAAGTGCGTCTTTCTGGCTGAGTTTGCTGGGATCAGCCGTGATACCGCTTATTTTCTTCCTGATCTATACATTAAAGCCGGAAAAGAACTATGCCCGCTTCGAATCAAACCCATGGGACCTGCATTTTGTCCAGGGCTACCAGGCATTTTCAGCGTTCCTGCTACCGATGTTTGTGATCCTGATCTGCAGCCTGATCCCGCAGATAGAGTTTAAGAACAATACCTGGAAACAGGTTTTCGCATCACCCCAGTCGACCGGGAATATCTTTTTTTCAAAGTATGCCTCGATACTGATGATGGTCGTGTTTCTTTTTATAATGTTCAATGTGCTGATGGTGCTGGCGGGTGTGATATCTAATTTGATTTACCCGAAATATACCTTTTTGGATAAGAGTATTGGATGGATGATGTTGCTCAAACTGAATTTCAAAACATTTGTTTCGCTGTTGGGTATAGTTGCCATACAATACTGGCTTGGGCTTCGGTTTAAAAACTTTATTGTCCCAATAGGTATCGGGTTGGGTATACTGGTGGCTTCGATGATCCTTTCGCCCTGGGAACATGTCGACAAACTTCCTTATGCTTTCCC
>JAEYVW010000254.1 GCA_023429365.1 Bacteroidota bacterium | reverse complement strand
ATTTTTCCTGGAGACTCTTACTTTTGCTGGCCGTAGTTGAAATGTATCGATGTGTCAGGATACCACAGCGCACACTGCGGACACAGCGAAGTATTCGCATCAGGTCCTGTTCTACGTAGCAGATTTTATAACAAAAACGGCTTTCGCTGTGCTCGCCGTGCCCGCCGTGGTTTATAGTACTCCAGAGTTCCCCGGACAATAATGATTCCCAATCCCCACTACGCAACAGCCATATCCCGGTTATACTTATTCCGATAGTCGATCGGTGATTTTCCTGTGATCCGTTTAAACACCGTCCGAAATGCTTTTACATCGGAATAACCAACATCATACATCAGCTCGTTCACATTTTTTCGGCTGGCTTCCAGGCCTTTTTTTACGGCTTCGACTTTCACACGCTGGATATATTCAACGACGGTATTGGAAGTTGCCTTTTTAAATCTTCTTTCGAGATTACGACGACCCAGGGCAAACATCGATGCCAGCTGGTCAACCGTGATCTTGTCCTGATAATTCTTTTCGATAAATTCCTGGGCCTTCCTGATCGCTTCATCTTCGTGATCTTTCTGTCCCTGGAAGATCGTACAGGAAAGCTGGTTGACCCGTTCCATCTCAATTGCAAACACCTTAGCGGAAAGTACTGCCATGGGATGACCGGCATATTTTTCAATCAAATGCAGGATCAGGTTTAAATAAGAAAATGCGCCACCGCTGGTATATATCCCATTCTCGTCGGTGATGATCTTCTCTGTTACAAGGTTCACCTCGGGAAACATTTTTCGAAACGAGTTCTCTGCCATCCAGTGTGTAGCGCATTTCTTTCCATTCACAAGTCCTGTAGAAGCAAGCAGGAATGCACCAAGACATAAACTCGCCACTTCAGCGCCGGCAGTATGTTGCTCGATGATCCAGGGAATAAAATCTTTATTAATCTCCAATGCTTGTTGAATGTCCCCATCAATTGCCGGGATAATTACCAGGTCGGTTTTTTTTATATCTGTAATTAGATTAGAATGAACTGTAAACATCCCGCCAGATACGCGGGTCTCCCTGCATAAACCTGCAAGCTGTACATTAAAAATCGGAGGTTCATCTTTCGACTTTAAAAATGTATTCACCTGCGTAAGCAATTGCCGTGAACCCTCGAGACTACCCAGTATGGCGCCTTCGGGTACTAAGATTGTGATGTGTTTCATTTGATATAGCTTTTGGCTCATGACAAAAAATTTACTTCAAACGTTTGCCCGTGTTGAAATTTTTTTACATCTAGGCTACCAAAAGTAGTCAAATCCCTTGTCGGGATCAACCAGCCATTTTGCCGTAATCACACCCCATATAAAAGAACCATCGCAAGTAGCTTTGAGCCGCGACGTGTGCAAATTTCAACTTAATCCGGGACCATCAAACAGTTTCATATGGTTACAGTCAACCCCTATTTAAATTTTAACGGAACAACAGAAGCAGCGTTTAATTTCTACCGCTCAGTTTTTGGAGGTGATTTTATTACCCTGCAGCGTTTTAAAGATACTGCTGAAGCTGACCGGATACAGGAAGCGGATCGTGACAAGATCATGCATGTGGCACTGATGATCGGGAAAGGAACGGTACTCATGGGAACCGACGCACTTGAATCGATGGGCCACCCGCTCACTGTCGGAAATAATTTTTTCCTATCCATCAGTGCGGAAAGTGAACAGGAAGCGGAAAATTATTTTGAAAAACTTTCTGCCGGGGGGAAAATTAGCATCCCCCTAAAAAAAACATTCTGGGGGGCATACTTCGGCATCTTCACTGACAAATTCGGTATTCAATGGATGATCGACTACGATTATAGTCAATAGACCGTATTAATAATGAAAACAGAATGGCATGAAAATGAAACTTAGAATCAACTATATCAGCATTGCTACAAATGACCTGCAAACTTCCTTTGTATTTTATCGCGACGGGCTGGGGCTCTCCACAAAAGGAATTAAAACAAGTCCTGAACAACACGCCTGCTTTAAACTGGGCAATGGCCTGGACCTGGTATTATATGATAAAAAAAATCCGCCAGGCTCCCGCAACCTCCATTCACATATCAATGAAGGCTCAAATTTTATCATCAGTCATCGTGCTGACAGTAAAGAAGAAGTCGATACTATTTTACAAAAAGCATTAGGTGCAGGCGCCACGCAGATCGGCCAGGCAAAAGACGAGCCCTGGTGGTATGCTGTGAAATTTGCCGATCCCGACGGCCACCAATGGGAAATTGTATGGGAAGCCTGATCAATCAAACACTTATGACCATGATCCGTTTTTCAGTGCAGGAGATTTGCAGGATCGCCCGGGCCTTTGACATCTACTCATAAAATCAATGGCACATATATTGGAGAAAATATTTGTCTACGTTCTTTAATATTTAATTCACGGGTATGAAAACTCTAATGGTGGCCATTGGTCTCGTGGCGGCAGTATCCTGCACTTCGGTAAGAGAGATCCAGGTAGAAATGATCCAGGCACAATTGATAAAAATCGATACCATTCACCGGCTGCCCAATGAATACCAGAAACTGCTCACCTGGCGGGGAGCAGATAATATTGACTATATTAGTTTTGTATCGATGGACCAGGTGTATCCGCTTGGTGTCAGCTTTGTAGTTATGAAAACGAAATAAAATGTTGAAGGGAAACCTACTGAGTTTCCCTTCTATATTGCCGCCCGCTTATTTTGTCTTTTCTGCTTCCGTCCTCACCGGTTTCAGAGTCCTCAGATATGCATATATCGCTTTCAGTTCAGCGTCAGTCATGCGTCC
>JAEYVW010000248.1 GCA_023429365.1 Bacteroidota bacterium | reverse complement strand
TAACTACTCCAAATTTTTCAAATATTTCCATTAATTCATCGTCATCGAGGTCGTAAGGAAGGCCTGCAACAAAAAGATTCATACTGTTGGTTTTAAACAAAAGTAAAGAACTTATAGCAAGGTTGTCCAGAAAATAATATGGATGGTGGTTAAATGGGTACGCGGTGTGAATAATTGCACAGAAATTTTAATCATTCAGGTTAAATACTAAGTGTAAACACTTGTTTGTATGATTCTGCGGGTTGTGTTTCCCGGCAATTGCAAAAAAAAAGGAGATAGTTAAAACTATCCCCTGGTGCAGGAGCGAATCGGTTAACTCCTTAACCTATGTTGATGTAGCCTTAGGCTACTAATCTTCTAAAAAAACCGTTCTCCTGTTGATACAGCAAACGGTCATTGTTTCTCAATCATTGATGGTGGATATTGGATTTCTTCAGTTTTCAAGGATTGGACATTGTATAAGTTTCATCCATCAACAATACAAAGTAACGACTGCAGCCGACCAGAAAAAATAGTCATTCTTATGATTGACCTGTACTATTTCCTGAACCGGGTTTGTCGTTGTATTTACTACATGTTTCCACTTATATTTTGACAATGCTACAATGCACCCAGCTGTTTGAGGAATTTTTCAGAATTGGTTTTCACATTCGCGGGAGGATCCAGGCTCAGCGATTTTTTGAAATTTGCAATCGCGTTCTTTTTATCACCTTTTGTAAAATAGGCTTCACCCAGGCTGTCCCAGGTGTTAGCGCTTTTGGGAAATCGCTGTGTACTCAGTTTAAAGATCTCAATGGCTTTATCAATTTCTCCATTGCCGATCAACTGGTATCCATAAGTGTTCAACTCAGCTTCACTGGCCATGGCAAGCGCTTCTGACATCATTTTATCAGCTTCAGCCTGCTTGCCCGTGTTTTTCAACAGTCCTGATTTGATACTCAGGGTGGCAAAACTTTTATTTTGATTAATCGCCTGGTCGATCCATTTTAAAGCCTGCTCCTGGTTGACCTTATTTTGTAATGCATAATTGGCTGCACTGGAATAACCCTGCCAGCCAAAACCCACTGGCCCCTTCAATTCTTCTGTCGCGTTGGCCATCACGATATCATCGACAGCAAATTCTATTTTCACCGGGAATTGCTTTTTCTCCCAGTTTAACACAAGCTCTGCGCTGTTTTTATCGGTATTGATAAAATCATAGGTGAGAATTTCAGTATGACTTATATCACGCAACCGAATTGGTGCGCGAAGCTGATCATGTTTTGCTTCATACCAAAAGCTGCCCCAGGAGCGGTGATCTTTTGAGAGTATCACTTCGGCGGTATTGTCAGGATTGACCGCATAAAACAAACCGTAAATGCCGGCGGGAACCGGTTTCCCTTCCACCTTAGCATCGTGCGAGAACTCGATGGTGGTATTCTCATTGGCTCCGGCTCTCCATGGAGCTTCAGCACCTGACCCAAATCCCTGGGCATTCCAGCCGTAAGGAACCAGCCCGCCCCAAACCTGCCTTCCTTTCACGGATGGTCTTGAATAGTTCACCGTAACATTTGAAATACCGATAGTTTGTGAAACAGTTGCGCCAGGACTTGGCGTACGCGGAGTTTTGATACCCTGGCTATACACTGTCAACTGTGGAGCGATCAACGCAGTAGCCAGAAGACTCGTCAGTAGTTTTGTCATCTCTCAATATTTAATGTGAGGAATAGGTTGACAAAATAAGTTACAACGAAATTCCACCGGTTGACCCGGAATCTATTTCAACGGTTTATTGAAATGGCTAAAAGGGCCTCATGGCTGTCAATCCTGTTGAGGAAGTTTTGGTGGGTCCAGCTTTCTGCGTTCGATATGTCTTGCAATTTCGTGGCCGGGAATGCTCTGCCGGGTGGGACCAAGCCGGTCATAGAAATGTTGTAGAGAATCTAGCGGTAATTCATCCGCATAAACCCGCAGTTGGTAGGCCGTGACGAAAGACTGGGGAAAGCGGGAAAAGAATTCATACTCGATTTGCCTGATCCTCGCCCGGAAGGGCTCAAAACCTGTTTGTAAGAGATCCATCTTTTTCTGGAGTTCTTCAAGCCTGTCCACGTCCTTCTTTGCTTTTACTGCCTGCCGGTATTGGCGGGCCAGGTCCTGGTATTCTTTTGCAAGCGGTTCCATTTCTTTCAACACCGGGGCAGTCGAGCGGTTAAGCTCCATCTGTTCCAACTGCGTTTTTGATCCGGTAACGACGGCATTCTTGAAATTGTTTACTACGAGGGATATTCTTATCTCGCGTGGTTCCACAAAAAAACTGGTAAAATTGGGATCGTTCATGTCGTGTGAGGCTACCGGCCCTTCCAGGAAGACTTTGGTCGGCTCGGAGATAGGTCCCCGAAACCGAAACCGGCCATTTCTTAGCTCTGTGCTGTCAAGAATGTGGTTGCCATTTTTGTCGGAGTAAATCAGTTTGATGATTCCTTTCTTCTGACCCGTGATCCTGCCCTTCAAAACAAAATTGCTGTCCTTAAATGTCGGCGCTCCTTTCTCCGTGCCTGGATAATCCTGTCTGTTGGCAAAAAGGTTCGATTGTCCTGTAAGGTTAAGAGACAGCGACAACAGGACAATGTAGGGTAGAAGGTTCATACAACAGTTAGTTTTCGAATGTGTAGGCGTATTCAATCCTGCCGGTCAATTCTTTTTGCTTGTTAAAGAGTGCTTCTTTTGTCTTGAGTCCTTTTTCGTTGAAAATATAACGCCATATAATATAGTCAGGGCGATTGGTGGACAATACGGACATTTTCTGGATTACCCGTCCCGTTTCATCATACTCAAACATGGTTACCGGAAGCAATTTCTTCGTTTTCTTATCATAGCGAACGATGTCAGTGAGCTGGTTTTTGTCGTTGTAATAATAATACATCAGGTCCATCGACACCCCCCGGCGATACAGTTGTTCGTCGGCCACATTACCTTTTTCATCAATCGTAAATCGATACTCAGTACTGTCAGCCTGGTTGATCACGCGCCATAGCCTGAGTGGTTTGCCCGCATCATTATATTGGTAGTAGTGAGCGGTGGTTTGAGTAAAGTCATTGAGCGAGTCGCGGGTAGTGTTGACGATGGAAAGAATACTTCCCCGGTTATCGTAATTATAGAGGGTTGTACTTTTTATATCACGGGAAGAGTCGCTGATCTCGATCAGTCGGTACTGATCATCGAAACGGTAAGTATTACGACTGATGGTCTGTCCATTTCGGATAGCGATCCTGAGGGTCTTATTCGGTGCGTCGATCTCAATCCTTTCGTTAAAATCGGTCGATTTGACGCCCCGCTCGTCAAACCCGGTGGCGGTCACCATCCGCACTTTCTGGTAAATATAATTCTCCATCCGCTGTCCCAGTTCGCGGGAATCGACAATGTCATTATAGAAGTGTTGGCAATAACCGGCAGAACTAAGGAATAAGGCAAATATCAGCAGGGTGTTTTTCATTACTATTGAATTGGTTGACCCAAAAATACTCGAATTATGCAGGAACGAAAAACAAAGGTTATATGTAAAGTTTATACTTATTTTTAGAAAAAATTTTCCATGTCGCACCGGCCAGAGCGGAAAGAAAAGGATTGCCTCAATTGCGGGACGATTGTACACGGAAAGTATTGCCATGTATGTGGCCAGGAGAATACGGAGCCCAAAGAGTCATTTTGGGGAATGGTCAGCCATTTCTTTAATGATATCACGCATTTTGACGGAAAGTTCTTTACAACCCTGCGGGTCCTGTTGACGCGTCCCGGCTTTTTGTCGGCGGAATACATGAGGGGAAGAAGGATGAGCTACCTGAACCCCGTTCGTATGTACGTCTTCACCTCCGCGCTTTTTTTCTTGATATTTTTCAGTATTCGCAATGCCGACGAGGGCGTTAAAATATTTGATCCCGCCGGGCCACTCACGGCTGCGCAACGTGATTCCATCCTGAATAAAGTCGAACCCCGCCTGGAGCGAATGCCTGGAAATTTTAACCTGCAAAAACAGATCGAATTATTGAAAGATACCAGCCGGCAAATAACGACCCTCGATCTGCTGCCATATAATGAGGAGCAAATGTTTAGTACAATAGGGTATAAATACAAAAATCGCAAGGAATATGATTCAATTCAGAAAGCCTTACCCGCATCAGAAAGAGACGGCTGGCTGCAGGGGAAATGGAACAAACGGATCATTTACCTTAATGAAAAATATAAAAGAGAGCAGCAGTCTTCTTTTACCAGGTTTTCAGAAGTTTTATTGCACCAGATGCCGTACCTGCTTTTTGTGTCCCTTCCTTTTTTTGCGTTGATCTTGAAATTGCTTTATATCCGGCGCAAACAGTTTTATTATACAGATCATGGCATATTTACGATCCATTTTTATATTTTCAGTTTTATCCTTCTCTTGTTTGTTTTCCTTTTCGATTATCTGAGTGATGTTACAGGCTGGGGATTGATGAACTTCCTGATGGCGATGACGATATTAGCCTGGCCGGTGTACCTGTTTATAGCGATGAAACGTTTTTACAGGCAAAACGGGTTTAAAACTTTTGCCAAGTTTTGTCTGTTAAGCATCCTGGGAGTGTTCCTGGCATCGATATTAATGCTGGTCTTTTTCCTGCTTTCAATTTTTCAAATTTAAAAACG
>JAEYVW010000242.1 GCA_023429365.1 Bacteroidota bacterium | reverse complement strand
TCCAGGGTTTTGAAACCGAAGTAGTCAAAATGATAATCTCTTTCATAAATGATGGAGGCATCGAGGCGGTCAGCGTTTTGCTGTATGATCTCAAAAACATCATCGGCCAGCAGGGGCGCTTTATCACCGGTCTTTGTATCGATATAATGATAAAGAAGTTTTGCAGTGGCTGAAAAAGATTTGGTCGTATTCTTATGCAGGTTACTCACTGCGATCCGAGCCGCCAGCACTGCGAAATCAGGATGACGGGTAGTGAACGAAGCGGCAGTTTCTGCAGCCAGGTTATCAAGCTCGGTTGTCGGTACTCCATTGTAAATACCAACAATTACTTTCTTAGCGATCTCGATAATGTCATCCGACTTCAGGGTGAGACCATAGCTAAGTTTCATTACCCTGGATGTGATCTTGTCGAAGTGCACGGCTTCCTGCTTGCCATTGCGTTTTAGTACGTACATGTCTGAGTATTGTTTAGTTAGTTAGTATGTTTATTTGTGAATAGTGAGTTGTGAGTGGTGAGTTGAGCATTGAATTATTTTGTGGTATTTGCATTTATTAGGCCTGTCAAAAGTTTGAAACACTTGATCAGGCTTTCACCCAAGTCTTTTAAATTTTCCATTTACAGTAACCCAAATCCGAGGCGCCATCAAGTGCGGCATCGATTTCGATTACTGAGCTTCATGCAATTTCATAAAACCGTTTCCTTTCTGAATCTGATTTCCTGGAACTTCCTTCTGCAATATTCAGATGATTTGACATTTGCCGCCCGTCTAATTTGCTGCGTTAGTGCAAAGCGCTCTTCCGGAGGAAATGTTTTGGTTAACCTGTAACATGCCAGCATTAATTCTCTGGAAGCAGGATAAATTTCTAATTTGGTATGTCCAGTTGAAGAAACACTTATTCTAAATTTGAAATTAGCACCAGCCCACTCACTACTCATCTAAAAATCTTCATCTATCGAAAACGTATTCGCCTTAATATCATTCATCACCCCTGATTTCTGGTACTCGCCCACACGTTTTTCAAAGAAGTTTGTTTTTCCCTGCAGCGAGATCAGCTCCATGAAATCAAAAGGATTGGTTGCGTTGAAAAGCTTAGTATAACCAAGTTCTGCCAGCCACCTGTCGGCAACAAATTCAATGTATTGCTGCATGAGTTTGGCATTCATTCCGATCAGGTCCACTGGTAATGCATCGGTAATGAATTCTTTCTCGATTTCAACAGCATTGCCAATGATAGAATGTACCTGCTCTTCAGTCATTTTATTTTTCAGCATGCTGTACAAAAGGCAGGCAAATTCACAATGCAGGCCTTCGTCGCGACTGATCAGTTCATTGCTAAAAGTGAGTCCTGGCATCAGGCCTCTTTTTTTCATCCAGAAGATCGAGCAGAAGCTACCACTGAAGAAGATACCCTCTACTGCTGCAAAGGCCACCAGGCGTTCCGCGAAAGTTCCGTTCTCAATCCAGCGAAGTGCCCATTCTGCTTTTTTCTTTACGGCAGGAACCGTATCGATGGCATGAAACAGGCGATCTTTTTCTTTGGGATCTTTAATATAGGTATCGATCAGCAGGGCATATGTTTCTGAATGGATATTTTCCATCATGATCTGGAAGCCATAAAAGCACCGGGCTTCAGGCAGTTGCACTTCACTCATAAAGTTCACTGCCAGGTTTTCATTCACAATGCCATCGCTGGCGGCAAAGAAAGCCAGTACATGGGAGATAAAATGACGTTCTCCATCATTAAGACCATTCCAGTCTTTCATATCACCGCTGAGATCAATTTCCTCGGCAGTCCAGAAACTGGCTTCATGTTGTTTGTACTTTTCCCAGATCAGCGGGTAGTTGATCGGGAGTATGACAAAGCGGTCTTTGTTTTCTTTTAATAAAATTTCCTGCTCATCGTGCATGGTATACTAATTTTAAGATGTCAGATTTGCGGCACGACAGAAGACGAAAATGCAGGCCTCGGAATGAAGCTGATTTGATCCTTGCAGTACCTTACTCGGGAAGGTTCCAAACAATATTTTAATTCCGGCAGGTTCCTGGCTTGGCCCGACAAAATCGCCTTGTCCGTATGTCCGTTTCCGACAAACCCTGGCTTCGATGATCAGGTCTTTCCCAAATGCGATAGGGGATTGGCTTTACAGTTGCCCGTCAGCCCGTGATTTTCACACGGTTCCCTATTAAGCAAGGCAGATTAAAACATATATGTTGCCTTGCACCGGTATTAATTTTTTATTAAGAACTGAAACGAATGTAGTATCAATCATCGAAGTATTCCGTGGGAGTTTTTCACAAAGTGTGCATAGTTTTTTTTGCCCCTTATTCACGTGATTTTCCTGCCGATGTTGGAAACTTTTTCATTTTGGGGAATAATTTTTTTGGTGGATTATGATATACTTCCTTAAGGGAAGAGATAATAAAAATCATGGTCGGGATTCCTACAATGAACAACTGTTGTTAATGCTCAGCAATCGCAGAAATGCCGTTGCTAAATAGGTTTCAAACAATTGATGGGGTCTTTTGTAATAGATATACATTTACAACAATAATGTCTAAAATGAATCCAGAGCAACTCAATGAATTAATAAGAAGCCGGAGATCAGTTTTCCCGGATCAGTTTGTGCCCGGGAAAAAGATTGATGACGCGATCATACAACAGATCCTGATCAATGCGACCTGGGCGCCTAATCATGGCCGGCAGGAGCCCTGGCATTTTACCGTGTTTACCGGCGAAGGTTTACAAAAGTTCGCCGATTTTCAAAGCGAGGTTTATAAACAGGATGCTGGTGATCAATTTAAACAGATCAGTTACCAGAAACTGCAACTAAATCCTTTGAAAGCTTCGCATGTGATCGCCATTGGTATGAAGCGATCAACCAACAAAAATATTCCGGAAATAGAAGACATTGAAGCTGTAGCCTGTGCAGTTCAGAATATATACCTATCCGTGACAGCATACGGATTGGGTGGTTATTGGACCACAGGTGGCGTTACTTATAATGAAAGAGCGAAATCATTTTTCGGTCTGGGTGAAGCGGATAAATTACTTGGCTTTTTCTACGTCGGGCATGTAGCTATTCCATCCGCAGGAGCTACCAGGTTATCGATCGACGAGAAAATTGACTGGGTCCGGTGATTTGAAAAACAAAAGTTGACTGGTTTATTCCGAAGTTTTTTCTTTTATAAAGCTCATTGGCTGCAACAAAATCGTTTTCCGCTTTTAAATTTGCGGGATGCGTCACTGCCTTGCTATCTCATCTTTGATCCTGGTCGTTTTTGTTTCCACCTCCTTTATACAGGATGAAAGCCTGCGATTAAGGAATATTTACTCACGCCCACCGGAGCAATGGCCTGCACCTTTTGTAACAAAGGGAGTTCATTGGGATGAACTTGGTGTTTTGCCAGCGCGACCGCTTCAGCATCGCATGGATTCTTCAAAACATTTGATCGGGTTAGGTAAGGTTTTGTTTTTCGATACCCGGTTAAGCGGTTCGGGAAAAATATCCTGCGCCACTTGTCACCAGCCTGAACTATCCTGGGCTGACGGAATTGATAAATCACTGGGTCATGAAGGAACGATCAATAAAAGAAATTCTCCCAGTCTCCAGAATGTATGGTTTTACAAAAAATTGTTCTGGGATGGAAGGGCAAGAGATCTCGAGGACCAGGCATTCGCACCCATCAATAGTGAAAGTGAAATGCACGGCGATATGCGGGAGCTACCGGGCAAGTTGAGAAGAATAGAAGCTTACAAGTCCCTGTTTGACTCCGCTTATGGAGATCCGGACATTGATCCTGACCGGATCGCCGGGGCTTTGGCAGCTTTTCAGCGCACGATAGTCAGCAGTCCCTCATCTTTCGATAGATTTTTAGCCGGAGATAAAAAGGCGCTTAGCAATAGCGCATTGAGAGGATTGCATCTTTTTCGGACCAGGGCAAAGTGTATGAACTGTCACCACGGTGCCTTGTTCAGCGACAATCAGTTTCACAACAACGGTTTCGCAGGTGATGACAAAGGACTTTACCAGGTAACGCACGATGAAAGCGATATGGGCAAATTCAAAACTCCCACTTTGCGTGATGTGATGAAGACAGCACCCTGGATGCATGA
>JAEYVW010000229.1 GCA_023429365.1 Bacteroidota bacterium | reverse complement strand
CTGGTTAGAAAGCTTGCGATAAATGATTATGGCAATATCCGGGAGCTTGCCTGGAAAGAAAATAAACTGATGTTCGAAGATGAATTATTCAGTGATATAGCCATTTTACTGGAAAGATGGTATGGCGTAGAGATTGAACTAAAAGATGATGTTATTCGGAATTATCGCTTTACCGGAATTTTTGAAAAAGAGGATATCAATACCGTACTTGAATTTTTAAAAGAGTCTAAAAAATTTAATTATCGAATAGAAAATGGAGAAACATTAAGGGTGATCCTGTCTAAATAAAAATACAGGAAGTTATGCGGTAACATAACCCCCTGTATAAAAACTTAGAAAAACCTTCCAAAAAAGGTTGTTCTTATTTTTTAAAATTTAACCAAAATAAAGGTATGAAAAAAAATCATGCTTGTAGATGGAGTTTTACAAACCTATCATTAACGAAGCTGCTTAAAATCATGAAATTAACTTCAATTCTGCTCTTTGTCTGCGCCATGACGGTCAACGCAGGCGGGTATTCCCAGGATGTGAAGGTGAATCTTTCGCTGACCGGGGTTAAGCTGACCAAAATCTTTAAGGCTATAGAAAAGGAAACTGATTATCGGTTTACATTCTGTAACGATATTATTCCGGGTGGCCGAAACTTTACGGTCAATGTCAGGCAAATGCCCGTCGGCGAGGTGCTCAAAAAAATTATCTCGACAACCAACCTGAAGTACCGGTTTGTCGAGGAGTCCGGAATTTTTATTATTTCTGAAAATACTGGCAGCATATCCAGCGAGCCGGAAATCCCGGTGTTGCGGACGATCACCGGAACGGTAACAAATGATAACGGAGAGCCCCTGGCTGCCGTATCTGTGCAGGTTAAGAATTCAAACAGGGCCACAACTACTTCGGCCGATGGTACCTTCTCCTTAGAAGTAGAGGATAATGATAATATCCTGGTGTTCTCTTTTGTAAGTATGGCCACCCGGGAAGTAAATATCGAGGGAAAAACTTCTATACAGGTTGTTCTTCAGTCCAGTAATATGTCATTGGATGAGGTGGTTGTAGTAGGTTATGGTACTCAAAAAAGAACATTAGTTACCGGCGCAGTATCCAGCGTTAACAGTAAAACGCTAAACGAGCTGCCAGCACTTAATATCTCGCAGGCGCTGCAAGGCCGTGTTGCGGGGCTCATGGTTACCAATAACGGAAGCCCCGGTGCTGAACCCATTGTTCGTATAAGGGGTATCAGTTCAATCAGCTATGCTTCCGATCCGCTTTATGTTGTTGATGGATTCCCGACAGGCAACCTGTCAACCATTGATACCAGGGATATTGAATCTGTTGATGTATTGAAAGATGCTTCTGCCGCTGCGATCTATGGTTCACGGGCTACCAATGGCGTAATCATGATAACCACGAAGAAGGGCAGAAGGGACAGTAAGATGCGGGTGAATCTTGATTCATATATTGGAACCCAGAAGGTAACCGAAAGGCTGGACCTGTTGAATACGCAGCAGTTCATGCAGTATGCTTTGGCTTACCGCGGTAGCCAGGTGCCCCGGCTCAGTCCCCCGGATATCGATCAGCCCACTCATGTGGGAGCATCGCAAACGTATGGCCAAACTAATACCGACTGGCAGGACGCTTATTTCAAAAATGGCCCGATGACCCAGCATAACCTGGGTTTGAGCGGTGGAAATGAAATATCCCGTTTTTATGCTTCAGCAGGTTTTACCGACCAGGAGGGTATTGCTCCCAGTGTTGGCTATCGCCGGTATAATTTCCGGATTAATTCGGACCATAACATTAGCAGGGTGTTCACGTTTGGTGAGAATTTATATGTTTCATCCGGCAACCAGGATTATGATAATAACGAAACAGGTTCCAGGACAAATTTGGTAAACGTAATCCGGATGATGCCCCATATTCCCGTATATGACCCAACATCGATCGGTGGTTACAGAGGCGTCAACTCTGTTTTAGATGGTGGGGACCCTACAAATCCTGTAGAGGATGCGGCCTTAAAGAACCCGGGTTCCCGAAAGACCGCAAAAATCCTGGGAACAGCATTTCTTGATATCAATCTCCCGGGCTCTCTGAAGTTCAGGTCTATATTCGGAATCGACTATGCTAATACCTTAGACTATCGCTTTTCTCCCATATTCAACGACAACGGAACTGTTGCCGGATCAAGTGCAACACAGGCCACAATTACAAATAATCGTGGAGTATCTACGGTATTACTTTTTACAGAACAACTCACTTTCGATAGAACCTTTGGCGACCATCATGTCACCGCCGTTGCTGCTTATGAGCAACAGGAGCAAAAAACAAGACAGGAAAATGCAAGTGGTAACCAGGCTTCCAATGAACTCCGGACTTTAAATAATGCCACTAACGTAGGTGTCCAGACGCTAACCGGTGAAAACACGCTGATCTCATACCTGGGCCGTATTAGTTATGACTTCAAGAGCAAATACCTGGCTAGTGTTGCCATTCGCAGGGATGGTCTTTCAGTATGGGCACCCGGTAAGAAATGGGCAACATTTCCCTCTGCATCTATCGGCTGGCGAGTTGACCAGGAAGACTTTATGTTGAACCAGGATCTAATTTCTGAGTTAAAAATAAGAGCGGGTTATGGCGTAACGGGACTCAATGGCCTGGTGCTGGGTAATACGCCCTGGCTGGTAAGTGTAAATTCCAACAGCACCTACTACCCGTTTAATAATTCGATTACCGGCGGTCCGGCATCCTCCATTCAACGGCTTGGAAACACTGAACTGGAATGGGAAAAAACAAATCAGCTGAATATAGGACTGGACGTGGGATTTTTGAAGAATAAATTCACTTTATCTGCTGAATATTATCAACGTAAAACTGATAACCTGATTCTAAGCGTGCCACTTCCGCCTTCGTTTGGTTTTATAAACAGTACCGTAGCGCAAAACGTTGGCGCCATGAAAAACAATGGATTTGAACTGCAGCTTGGTTATAGCGACAGGATCGGTGATTTTAAGTGGAATGCCATTGGTAACGTGAGTTTCGTAACTAATGAAGTTACCAGGTTAGCGGAAGGAGTTAAGAATATCGAGGCTGGCGGCGATCAGGATTTTGGCGCTTATAATATTACAAATACAGCCGTAGGCCATCCTATTCAATCTTTCTATGGCTGGGTGGTAGAAGGTATTTTCCAGAGCGCTGCAGAAGTAAGCAGCCATGCGACACAAACCGCATCTACTGCACCTGGGGACCTTAAATTTCAAAATACGAATAAAGATGGTGTGATCGATATTAATGACCGGCAGTTCCTGGGGAGTTTTATTCCCAAGGCAACTTATGCGCTTAGTCTTGGCGCCAACTATAAAAATTTAGATTTGTCATTGTTCTTCCAGGGAGTTCATGGCAACAAGATATTCAATGCTACACGGGTTATTAGCGAGGGTATGGTGCGGTTCTTTAACGCGGGCACACAGGTATTAAATGCATGGACCCCTACCAATACTAATACCAATATTCCCCGAGCCATTGGTGCTGATCCCAATCAAAACGCACGTCCCTCTACACGTTTTCTGGAAGATGGTTCGTACCTGCGTTTGAAAAATATAATGTTGGGTTATAACATTCCATCCTCCAGCCTGCAAACGCTAACGCGTGGAACGGTGAAGAACTTCCGTGTGTATGTATCAGCCCAGAATATCCTGACTTTTACTGATTACAGCGGGTATGACCCGGAAGTAGGTAACAGGACCCCTAATTCATCATTAACCAATGGCATTGACTTCGCGGTTTACCCTCAGCCAAAGGCCTTCCTGCTTGGAATCCAGGTAGGGTTTTAAAATCAAACATGAGTCAAATTATATAAAACAGCGTATTATGAAACAAAGTATTAATAAATTACTGACTACGATTCTCCTCAGCATTGTCAGTATAGTTGGCTGTAATGAAAAACTGGATGTACTTGATGAAAATAACCCTACAACTGAAAGTTATTTTAAAACCGCGGTAGAGTTGCAAAATGGTGTAAATTCCATTTACTCTACACTACGTTCGGCGCAACTTGTTGGCAGGGAGTGGTTTTTTACACATGACATGAGAAGTGGTGAATGTGCTTCGGGCGGCGATCAATTGGAAGCGCCCAGGGCACAGTTACTCAAGGAACCATCACCGGCTCCATCTAATTCTGTAATGTCGGATGTATGGACAGGTTGTTATCGAATGATCAACAGGGCAAACCTGGTTCTTTCCAAAGCGCCGGATGTAACCGATAATGTAACCCTTAGAGACAGGGTAGTAGGTGAAGCCAAATTTTTAAGAGCATGGGCCTATTTTGAATTGGTTTCACAATGGGGTGAGGTTCCGCTTTACTCAGAAGCTGTTACTTCGGCAACCGGGTTCAAGGCTAAATCGCCGGTAGATGAAATTTATGCATTGATCATTTCTGACCTGACCGAAGCTGCGCAAAAATTACCGGAAAGCTATGGTGCTGCAGACAATGGCCGAGCTACAAAGGGTGCAGCAAATGCCATGATGGGTAGGGTGCAAATGCAAAAGGGTGACTATGCTGCTGCGAAAACCGCACTCCTCCAGGTTTATAACAAATACTCACTGGTCCCTTATTTATGGAATTTCGATGGCGACGTTAGGGATGATGCAGGGGTTCTGATAACAACGGGTCATGAATTTAACGCCGAATCAATATTTGAAGTGATATTTGTTGATAAAGGTGATAATAATTTTAACTGGGGGTACGATGGGGAAGGACCTACAAATCCACAAAGTACAGTGCGTAACCAGGAGTATGGGATTACCTGGGGAAATATAATTCCTTCAAACCGCTTGCTGGATGAATTTGAACCTAATGATCCCAGGTATAAATTTACAATTTATGAAGAAGGAGATCAGATCCTGACTGCGTCGCCACTGGGACCCCATACACTTACAGCTGCAGATATGAATGTTGCTCCCAGCACCAGGAATGGTGTGACCAAGAAAAGATTCTTTAGAAAATATGGCGTATACGAATGGGTTAATTCCGGGTTTCATCCCGGAGGTATTAACCACCGTTTAATTCGTTATGCAGATGTGTTGCTGATGCTTGCCGAATGCGAAGCTGAAGTAGGAACACCTTCCGAAGCTGCTAAATATATCAATGAGGTTCGGAGTCGCCCGGGTGTTGATATGCCTCCGGTTACACTTGCTTCAAAGAACGATGCGCTCAAGGCGGTGATGCATGAACGATCAGTTGAATTGAGCGTTGAGCAGGTAAGTAATATCGATATACTACGTTGGAGGAAAAAAGGCTATTTCCCGTCGATTATTCCTGATCGCGTGCCAAACCAGGTTGATATGTTCCCAATCCCCGCCAATGAAACATCAACAAATCCTTTAGTAAACTAAAACACAATATCCGGCAGCATAGCGGCAATTTGGATAAAGAAAAGTTCATTTCCCGCCGCAACATAAGCAGTAGTTGAATCATAGGGCTATCATTATGATAGCCCTAATTTTAAATTTATGGCCAGATCCCGGCGAAAGATCTGTATACTGGGTCATAACCTGCATTCAATATGAGAAGAGTATTTATTTTCTGTAGCACCTGTTTTTTTATTTTCATTGTCAGCATTAATACTTCGTGTAAGCATAAACAGGATGTGCGGTTGTTTACACAGCTGGCCCCTTCAGTTTCAGGAATTTCTTTTAGTAATGATATTCACGACAACGACTCGACCTACTCTTTTATCAATGAGTTTGGATATATGGGCGGCGGTGTTGGCATTGGTGACTTTAACAACGATGGTTTAAAGGATATTTTTTTTGTAGGAAACCAGGTAAGCTCACGGCTCTATCTTAATAAAGGCAAATACCAGTTTGATGATATCACGGAGAAAGC
>JAEYVW010000155.1 GCA_023429365.1 Bacteroidota bacterium | reverse complement strand
AGTATTGCCACAGTTTTTCCATCAAGCTTTCCCATAAAATAAGATTTAAGTATGAACACATAGGTTGACAGGGTAAGGGTACAAAAACCAGACCCGCCTCAAAGTGGGGAAACGTTGTTTCCACGATAGTGATCAGAAAAAAACGTCGCAAGTCCGGTTATCACAACGGGGTATTTAAGGCTTTGTTTCGTCAATTTGATCAAAACTGCATGATGCAGAAAATTTAGTTTAACCGTCCCGCCGCGCCGGGACACAAATTGTGAGTTATGAACGCTTTAAAAAACAAAGTTCAACTGATCGGGTATCTCGGCAATGCGCCGGAAGTAAAATCCTTGGAGAGCGGAAAAAAAGTGGCCAATTTTAGCGTTGCCACGAATGAAAGTTACCAGAACGCTAAAGGAGAAAAAGTCACCGAAACCCAGTGGCACCGGGTAGTAGCCTGGGGTAAAGTGGCAGACATTGCCGCGAAGTATCTCGACAAAGGCAAGGAAGTCGCCATCGAAGGAAAACTTGTCAACCGCAGCTACAACGACAAGGACGGCAACAAAAAACAGGTCACGGAGATCTATGCCAACGAACTCCTCCTACTCTCCAAGCCCGTCAACGCCTAGGTTTTAAGCCACGAATTGCACGAATTGCACGAATGGTGATTCAGTGAAATTTTAGACTCTTCGTCGTGCTAATGTGGGTTCGTGGTTTCTTAATACTGTTTTTATGGTGGACTTAATCTATAAAGAAGAGGTTTATGAAATAATTGGCGCGTGTATGGAAGTGTACAATACACTTGGATATGGATTCCTGGAAATTGTATATAAAGATGCTATGGAAATAGAATTTAAGGAAAGAGGGATCTTATATATGCGTGAAAAAGAGTTACCTGTATTTTATAAGGGGAAGCGAATGCAACGTAGTTTTTTTGCTGACTTTAAAGTTTATGGAAAAATAATTGTTGAAGTTAAATCACATATTGACGGCATCAGGGAGGAGACGTTTGCACAAACACTGAACTACCTGAAAGCATCGGGCAATAAGGTGGGAGTAATCGTTAATTTTGGAAAAAGCAAACTATCCTATCGAAGGGTCGTTGGTTAATGGTAAACCATTTCGTGTAATTCGTGCAATTCGTGGCTAATAATTTTGATGTGGAAGTAGATATTTCAGAAAATATAATGTTCAACCTGGCGGTGCAGCTGGTTAACAGGAGTTCGCGTAATATTTTTCTTACAGGAAAAGCAGGGACGGGTAAAACAACATTTTTAAAATACATCCGCGATCATTGCCCCAAACAGCTGGCCGTCGTTGCGCCCACGGGTGTGGCGGCAATCAATGCCGGCGGCGTTACCATTCATTCTTTCTTTCAACTTCCCTTCACACCCTTTGTACCAGCTGCCGGAGGATTTAGTCAAGATCCCAATGCCGGGAATATTCAAACCCTGCTCGAAAACCAGCGGCTCACCCGGGAGAAAAGAAAAGTCATCCAGGAACTGGAATTACTGATCATCGACGAAATCAGCATGGTTCGTTGCGATGTGCTGGACGCTATTGATGTCTTAATGCGACATATCAGGCATCGCCATTATGAACAGTTTGGAGGTGCACAGGTATTATTGATCGGTGACATGTACCAGCTGCCACCCGTGGTACCCGAACAGGAATGGCGGATACTTTCAGGATATTATAACAGCCCCTATTTTTTCGACAGTAAGGTCATACAGCACCACCCTCCTGTTTATATTGAGTTCAACAAGATTTACCGGCAAAGCGAAGAACGGTTTATCAAGCTTCTCAACCGGGTACGAAACAACGAGATGGATGCTGAATCGATCAGTATCCTGGACAGCTGCGTACAACCCGGTTTCCGCCGGTCGAAAAATGACGGCTATATCATCCTCACCACGCATAACCGGAAAGCTGATGCAACAAACGAGCTGGAACTTGGCCGGCTTTCTTCCAAACTTTCGATTTTCGATGCGGAGATAGAAGGTGAGTTTTCTGAAAAGGCATATCCCGCCGATGAACGGTTATACCTCAAAACCGGTGCCCAGGTAATGTTTATCAAGAATGACGTAGAGAAGGTCAGGCGCTATTATAATGGTAAGATCGGCGAGGTGACCAGGATTGAGCCAGATAAAGTATTTGTGAAATGCGCGGACGACCCAACGGAGATCGAAGTAAAAAAGGAAACCTGGCAGAATATCCGCTACGTTCTTGACCAGAAAACCCGGAAAGTGGACGAGGACGTGTTGGGCTCATTTACCCAATTCCCCCTGCGACTTGCCTGGGCTATCACCATTCACAAAAGCCAGGGTCTCACCTTTGAAAAAGCGATCATCGATGCCGGGGAGGCTTTTGCTCCCGGCCAGGTGTACGTGGCGTTGAGCCGATGTACCAGTTTATCTGGAATGGTGTTGGAAACCCGCGTCCGGTCAACCAGCCTCACCCTCGACAACCGGATCGTGGCTTTTTCAAAAAGAGAACAGGACACACAAACTATCGCGGAAGAGTTGAGGGAGGCCAGTAGAAATTATGAATTATCGCTGCTTAAAACACTTTACGATTTTGGTCTTAGTAACGCCACTTGCGGTGCATTGGTGGAGTATGTCCTGCAGCATAATACCTCTTTCACGGAAGGGACACCGGAATGGTTAAGTAGGCTCCAGGAATATGTCCAGGCCATGCACGATGTAGGCACCAGGTTCCAGGCACAATTGCAGGGCATCTATTCAAGTCAGCCCTTTGACGAAGAACTGGCGCGTGAAAGAGTAAAAGCTGCGGTCCCTTATTTCAAAGAAAAGCTTGAAGAATGCATTGATTACATACACAGTTCAGTGGCAGGTACCGATAGCGGCCAGCATGCCAAGGAATATAATGATTCCCTAAAGGAGATCTTCGCGCAGCTAAGCCTGAAAAAGCATTTGATTCTGGGTCTCGGTAATGCTTTTTCCGTTGATCAATACCATTCCCTGAAGCAGGGTTTCAGGTTACCAACTTTCTCGGTGAATTCGTATGGATCTTCCCAATCCCGGGAACAGACACCGCATCCCGCCCTGTATATGCAGCTTAAAATGCTGAGGGATGAGCTTTGTTCCAAATCGGGTCTTCCTATTTATATGGTGGCAGGCAGTAATACCATTTTTGAGATGAGCCGGTATCTGCCCCAAACCTTGTCTGAACTAA
>JAEYVW010000150.1 GCA_023429365.1 Bacteroidota bacterium | reverse complement strand
ACAACAGACCTCGTTCAATGCTAGCTTCTCTGACCAGCCGGACATCCCCCTGTGCCAGGTAGCGAACGCCACCATGAACGAGTTTGGTGCTGCGACTGGATGTGCCTTTGGCAAAATCAGCCTGTTCGACCAGGATGGTTTTATAGCCTCGCACGGTGGCATCTAAGGCAATTCCCAGCCCGGTAGCACCACCGCCAATCACTACAATATCCCAGGTTTTATCGGGAGATGAGATTTTTCTCAGGTAGCAGTTACGATCAGCGAGTTTTTCAGTAGTCATTTCGATATGTTTCGAAATTATGTAAACGAAACTAAATAATAATAAAATGAAACTAATCAAAATAATTGTGTCGACAATAAAAAATATATCGAAATTTGTAGGGCCAATCTGTTTTCATTTTATTACGAAATCCTAACAACTGTTGTTAGAGGGATTAAGGTTTTGAACTTCAGAGACATCTATATAAATTCGGTATGCATATGGCCAAAGTAAGCAATGGGACCAGTTCGCTTCCCGAACGGCATCAGTATATATTATCGCGCCTGAAAAAGGAGGGGAAGGTCAACGTACTGGATCTTTGCAAGCACCTCAATGTGTCGTCGGTGACTATCCGAAAGGACCTGAAACTGCTGGAGGATAAGCAACTATTATATCGCACTCATGGTGGTGGTACACTCGACAATCCCTATACGGTTGACCGGCCGGTAAATGAAAAGGAAAAGATCAGATCGGAAGAGAAGATGAGTATCGGTGCAGCTGGCGCGTCCCTGGTAGAGCCTAATGACAGTATCATCATTGCGTCGGGTACAACGGTTCATTCACTGGCCAGGAATATAAGACCCAGGGGACAGTTAACGGTTGTTACCGCAGCTTTACATGTCGCCATTGAACTCAATAAGCATCCGGAAATTGAAGTGCTTGTGTTGGGTGGAACATTACGCAAGAGTTCTTCTTCGGCGACCGGTAAGTATGCTGAAACCATACTGGAAGATTTTTCATGTAGTAAATTGTTTCTTGGTGTGGATGGTATCGATATCGATTTCGGGATCACTACCACGCATGTCCAGGAAGCGCAGTTGAACCGTAAGATGATCGCAGCCGCGCAGAAAACCATCGTGCTTGCTGATTCGAGCAAATTTGGCAAACGTGGATTTGGCCGCATCTGCGGGCTGGAAGATATAGATCATATTATCACCGATCGCGGCATTTCTGATCACACCCGTGATGCATTGAAAGGAATGGGGATAGAAGTGACAATTGTTTAATTTCTGGAGACGCATTTTTTCAGTACTCAAAACGCCAACCTGAAGCTTCCAAACACTCCAAATCTTTTTGTATTTCCATTCGACAGGGAAGTTGGCAAAACACGCCATACAAAGTCAACCCTGAATACACGCAGAATATTGTCCACTCCTGTACCGATCTCCATATAAGTTTTACCATCGAGGGTTTGAAAGGTATGACCGTCTTTAAAATTTAAAGCCCGGTTTTTTTCCGACAGGCTGCCCCACAAAGTTTTTACGGTCCAGAGTTGCCTGAACTTTAATTTAGGAAATAGACGAAAGATACCGTTACCAACATTGTGTTCGAAATTGATGCCGGCGAAATTGTCATGGATAAATTCATACCGGTTCATCATATTAAAGGCGTATTTATTATAATAGTAAATCTCATTGCCTGGCGCTATATCCAGCAATACATAAGGGAGTGTGCCGAATGTTTTACCGGCATACACCTGGAAAGAAATACTTCCCAAAGGTGGAATCTTGATATAATCAGAAATGCTTCCTGATAATTTGGTGTAATTATAATTGCTTTTGAATACTCCTGAGATCCCACGGGAGAGGTATAATTCCCCGATCGGGTAGGGGCTGCCCAGGCTGGTTCGGAAAAACTGGTTTTCCAGGAATTTTTCAAGATAAGCAAACCGCAGTCGCAGCGATACTTCAAAACTCGTCATCGGACTTTGACCCGGTTTGGAGGGAAACAGGTCTTTATCGGGAATATTTTTTAATGGTGTATAGTTCTTATGAGTAACGGCGATCATTTCAGAGAGCCCAAACCTGTGTTCATTAAAATATTCAAAACGTTTTTCATCCACTTTGATGAATTTGATCGGGATATCCTGTTTGCGGATTGCCAGGGCAAATACATTATCGGCCGAGACTTCACCATAATAGTTCTGACCATAGTCAAGGTCATTGGTATAAGAAGCATACCAGTACCGCCTGGGATGCTTGGTGGGCAAATAAAAGAGTTCAGCCTTCCCCTTTAGCTTTTTATCATTAAAGCCATAAGCCAGGTACCAGTGCCACCACCATCGTTTATCGAATTTTTTGTTGGTGCCAAGATCAAATCTTAACCGCAGACCTTCCCAGGAGTTAGCGGTTACCCAGTTGTACCAGGGACCCAGCTGAAAATTGCCTGTATTCAGATAGCCTGTTGCGATAAAGTTGATCTGTCGTGTCAGGCGCTGAAAGGAAGGTGCGGTGAGTAATGTATCGATCATCCTGATGATCCCGGCTTCCGTTTTGGTAAGTTCCTCATGCCGCGAAGTTTCCCAAAAAGATTCATCCTTTTCAGTTGCACCGGTCTTTGTGATCACCTCTTCCAGCACTTTGTTTTTGCTGAGTTCATGCACAACGGATTCATCATTCACTTTAATAT
>JAEYVW010000004.1 GCA_023429365.1 Bacteroidota bacterium | reverse complement strand
CTGCCCCAAAAATTAGCCCCGTAATTGTTTTTTGTAGTATTTTAGAAACTCCGATTCTTATCTATCGATTTTCAAGCCGCATCCAAGAAACATTCCTCTCCTATTTAAGCCAGGCTATCTTTTTTTTACTGAATGGAAATAGTTCTAACATGAAAAACGGCTCAAAAACCCGGCTTGAACCTACGCCCGTGGAGGTTGCAATCGTTGCAAAATGGGCATTGCAGGAGGCATGGCTGACATGCCTCGACATCATCGATCAACGTTATAAAGACGAACTTCTCTCGAAGGCGAAAAAAGCCAAGTTGCAGGCAATGTATACTTCTTTTTTCAGCCAGGCCTTTTATACATCCGTCAAGACCAGGGCCGATATCGACGAACTGGTAAGAAACTCCAAAAGAATGCTCCACATGCTCCGCGAGCTTGACCGCAGGGCTTGGGAAAATCTGTGCCAGCCGGCGCAGTAGTTACAAGATTGTTTATTAAATAAGGGCCGGATCTAATAGGAATAGGTGCAGGTTGGATTTTTGGGCTTAGTTATGCTTCGAACCTGACTCCCTGGCCCCATTTCTATAATGGGATAGGCCCGGCCATTAGTGACTTATATTTGTATTGCACAATCGGGAATTGATCTGAATATTGATGATATGAATTTAAAATCAAACAAAATAATTATAGGATGCCTGTCCTATTGCAGTATGCTCCTGCTTTTGTTCAGCTGTGCTAATGATAAAAAGCCAACAGCGCAGTCGGAAGAGCAAATTCCGGCATCAAAAGACACGACCGTGACTGAAAAAAAGAAAACGATCATTTTTTATGGCAATAGTCTGACCGCAGGGTACGGCCTAAGTCCATCGCAGGCATTTCCCGCCATCATTCAGCGAAAGATCGACTCATTGCGACTCGACTACCAGGTTGTAAATGCAGGTGTAAGTGGGGAAACATCTTCGGGTGGAAAAACCCGGATCGACTGGATACTGCGGCAACAGGTAGACATTTTTGTGTTAGAACTAGGTGCCAATGACGGACTGCGTGGCATCCCGCTTTCTGAAACCAGGAAAAACCTGCAGGCTATTGTTGACAAAGTAAAAGAGAAGAACCCCGACACGAAATTTCTTTTTGCAGGTATGCAGATACCACCCAATATGGGAGAGACCTATACCACTGAATTCAGGAATATATATACTGAACTTGCTGCAAAAAATAATATGACGCTTGTACCGTTCCTTCTGGAAGGCGTTGGCGGTGAACCTGAATTAAACCAGGAAGATGGTATACATCCCACAGCTGAAGGTCACCGGATTGTAGCTGAAAATCTCTGGCGACAACTGGCACCCTTGTTATAATCATTTCGAACAGGCAGCGATTACGAGCGCTGGCAAAATCTCCTCACTTTATTCTAAACTTCCTCTCTCAAAATTTCCAGTGGCGGCCGCTTCACGACGGCGCGACTGTTGAGCAAACCAATAAGAACGGTAAGAAGGCAAACCGCCACAAACACCAGAAGCAGCGGTAACCATTGTATATTGAATTCCGTTTCGAAAATAAACCGGGCCAGCATCCAGCTAATGCCAAGCGATAATACAATACCAGTTATTGCCGCCAGGGCCCCGAGAAAAAAATATTCCAACGCTGTAATGAAAAATATCTGCTTTCGAACTGCACCGAGGGTACGAAGGAGCACACTTTCCTGTATGCGCTGGTATTTACTGATCAGTACCGAAGCGATCAAAACGATCAGACCTGTAAAAATGCTAAAGCCCGCCATAAAGCGGATCACAAAACCTACCTTATCCAAAATTTTATCTACGATACTTAATACCAGTGTGAGGTCAATGATGGAAACATTTGGAAAACGCTGCACCATTACCTGCTGGAAGCGGGCGGAAGTTTCTTTATCTGGAACGCGTGTAAGCAGCACATGAAATTGTGGTGCCTGTTCCAGGATACCGGTTGGAAAAACAACCAGGAAATTGGTTTGAATACGGTTCCAGTCCACTTCACGGAAACTTCCGACAATAGTCGGAATGACGGAACCCTGAACATTAAACAACATCGTATCACCGATCCCGATACTATTGTTACGGGCAAACCGTTCCTCAAGTGACACATACACATTACCCGATGGCTGCTCGGTTGTACCCGTCCATTTTCCTTTGACAATTTTTTCTGAAGCAGTGATCGTATCACGAAAGGTCACGCGATATTCCCGATCAAATATCCATTGATGCATATCAATGGTACTGTCTTCCTCCAGCGTTTGAACCGTGATGGAATTGACCTTCTCCAGCCGCATATTGACGATTGGCACAGTACCATCGATAGGCAAACCCTGCTGCCGCGCCAGGTCTACCACACTATCCTTTTGCGCGGGTTGTATATCAAAAAGCACTGTGTTGGACTGGTTACCACTAGCGGAAAGTACAACACGGTTGAGTAAAATTGATTGAACGGAAAACATGGTACAGATAAATGCCGTACCCAAACCAATTGCGACAATCAATATCGTCGTTTGATTATTTGGACGAAACAGGTTGGCCAGGCCCTGGCGCCACAAGTAGCTCCACGAGTCCGGGAAGAAACGCCTGACCATCCACATTAATAAAGTAGCTATACTTACCAGTATTAGGAAAGCGATAAGTACACCGATAGTAAAGGATACGGCCTGGCCAATACTTTCAAGCTGGATATAACTAAATACAAATATGAATGCCAGGATAGCCAGGTACACAAGCCATTTTATGGGATCCCTGAACAAACTTACTGATTGAAATGACAGCCGAAGCGTGTTGAGTGGTGATACATTCCTGATGGAGACCATCGGTAGCAGAGCAAAAAGAAAAGAGATGATAACACCCAATAAGATACCCTGACCGATCGCCTTCCATGATAGTTCCGGATCGATCGCCACCGGTAGAAAATCTTTCAATGCATATGGCAAGAACTGCTGGATAATGGTTCCCAGCACTGCGCCTGCAAGCGAGCCTATAAAACCGATGATCACGATCTGAATAAGATAGATCAGGAATGCCTGACTGCCTTTGGCGCCCAGGCAGCGTAGTATTGCAACGGCATTTATTTTTTCACGTACATAAATATGAATAGCGCTGGCTACACCGATACAACCCAATAACAGCGCAATAAAACTGATCAACGAAAGAAAACGGGTAAGGTCGCGAAGCGAACGAATAGTATCCTCCTTCTGACTTTCAACGGTATCATAGTTCAGCCCCTCGGATTCCAGACGCGGTTCCAGATCATCCATCAGGGCTTTCATATTGACCGCTTTGTCAAACTTGAAAAAATAACGATAGTTGATCCTACTACCCTTTTGTGAAAGTCCTGTTTGCTCAAGGTACTGCAGCGGTATATAAACTACCGGCGCTACGGATGCTGAAAGCCCGGTCTGTCCCGGCGCACCCATCAGGGTTCCTGCAATAGCAAAACCAAGATTTCCAATTCTGACTGTATCACCTGGTTTAGCATCAAACTGTAACATCATTGTTTGATCGACCAACGCTGACTGGCTGTTACGAAATGACACGCCGGCAGTGGCGGGTACGGTTTCCAGGGTACCGTAATAGGGAAACTCGCCTCCAAGTGCACGTACCTGCACCAGTCTTGTGCCTTCGCTTTTATCAAAATAGATCATCGAGGTAAAGCTCTGTTGCTCCGACCGCCTGTCACCTAGTGAATCTGCCATCTTGCGGATGGCGGGGCTCATTTGTTTGTTACTGCTGATCTCCAGGTCGGCACCCAGCAATGTAGCCGCCTGCGTGTCGATCTCATCACGCATATTGTCCCCGAGAGAATAGATGGCCACCATCGCTGCAATTCCCACGATTATCGAAGACACAAACAATAACAAGCGCGACCTGTTGCGCCGGCTATCGCGCCATGCCATTTTCAACAACCATGAAAAATTCAATCCTCTTTTTAAATCCATTTCAACAATTAAATGTTTAACTTAACCGACCACTCACCACTCACGACTCCCCAACAATCCTCCCTCCCTTCAATTTGATCACCCGACCCGTCTTATTTGCCAGTTCAAGATCATGTGTGACCATAATTAGCGTAGTACCGGCCTCTTTATTAAGATTAAAGATCAGGTCAACTATACCGCGGCTCGTATCTGCGTCAAGATTGCCGGTTGGTTCGTCGGTAAAAAGTATACTGGGTTGATTGATGAAGGCCCTTGCCATAGAAACGCGTTGTTGCTCTCCGCCGCTTAGTTGTGAAGGATAGTGATGACCCCGGTTAGCCAGACCCACTTTCTCCAGCAGGTCAAGCGCTTTTGGTTTTATATTTTTTTCCCCCCTCAATTCAAGCGGTACCATCACATTCTCAAGGGCAGTAAGTGTGGGAAGTAATTGGAAATTCTGGAAGATGAAACCCACATGTTGATTTCTGATACTCGCCCGCTGATCTTCATTTAGGTCGTCCAGCTTAATGTTATTCAGTTCAACTGTGCCGGTGCTCGCCCGATCCAGTCCTGCAGCCAGGCCAAGAAGAGTTGTTTTCCCACTGCCGGAAGGCCCGACGATGGCCATGGTAGAACCGGCTTCTACGGAAAAGCTAATATTTTCCAGGACTGTGAGCGTTCGGCCTGCGCTCTGGTAAGTTTTGCCCAGGTTTTGGACATTCAATATTACAGCCATTAGCATCTTCTATTAGTATGGCGTAATATAACTCAAATTATCTACCTGTTACCTGCGAACTGTGATGGATGGTTCAAAAAAAAATCCCCGGCTATGCCAGGGATCTAACCATAAACCTTATCCTATGAACTCTTTTGGATAAAAATAATAATCACTGGAAATTATCAAAGCAGATCATATACAAACCTGCACGTACTAACACAAAAGCGGCATGAAATGACGTTGAACCTATTTCACCGTGGATATCAGTAGTGGCCGCCTTTTTTACCGCACTAACAGGAAACTTCCTTTCAACGATACTTCTCTATTATTAATGATTGACTTCAGGTAATAAACATATACTCCAGTGTTCTGCTTTTTTCCGTTATAAGTTCCGTCCCATCCTGCCTGTACGTCTTTTGTCGAGAACATTCTTGTGCCCCATCGGTCATAAACGGAAAATACTTTAAGCGTCAAGGTTGAAGCTGGCGGTATTCTATAAATATCATTGACACCATCATTGTTTGGTGTAAAGGCCGTCGGCATATACAGATCGGTGAAAATCTTGATAACAGCGACTGCCGTGGTTGTACAACCCTGGTCGTTGGTGATTTTAAGTTCGAAAGTTGCTTCTTCATCCAGGCCGACCGTTTGCGGCGACAGGATATGGGGGTTTAGCAACTTGTTAGCAGGACTCCACTGTACAGAGGAAATCGATGCAAACGTGATCGCATGGAGACTCACCTGTGTTCCGGGTGTGACGGTTGTATCAGCAGGTGAAATGTAAATAACCGGCGTGTCCTTTACTATGGCTGTAAATACTTCAGAGGTATCAGGAAGGGGAGAACAGGCACCTGTACCAGGCAACAACCGACAAAACAACTGGTCACCATTCTTCAAATTATTGCTATTATAAACAGGCGACTGCTCCGCCAGGACTCCATTGTTTAGTATCCATTGAAAAGCAGGCGCAGTACCGGCATGTTGCGCATCGGCTGTAAACGTGATAGCTTCGCCGGAACATATCTCAGTTCTGTCTGCCGTAATAGTTACCGAGGGCGGTAACGCATTAATCACATTCATAACTATACCATCTGAAATTACCTCCGCACTGGAAATACACGCAAGAGATGGGTCTGCTGTGATCCCGCAATGGATAATATCACCGTCTGACAGAAGAGCGCTCGTAAATACTTTATCATTACCACCGGTATTGATCCCGTTGACCTGCCATTGATAAAAAGGATTGGAACCGGCATTGTTAGTGGAAGCAGTAAAACTAGCGGGCTGACCCGCACAAATTGTTTCCGCACTGGTGGTAATGACCACCGACGGGTTTTCTGCCCCTGTTATATGCATTTTGATCTTGTTGGATTGAGCGGTCTTGAAGATGGCGCATGCAAACATCGGATCCGTCTGTATAGTACAGCTGACCATATCACCATCAGATAATGCGTTGCTCGTAAAAACCGGACTATTGGTTCCTGCGCTTGCATTATTTATTTTCCATTGGTAAACAGGATGCGAACCCGCGTTCGACACTTCGGCAGTGAAAGTAACCGGCACGCCCTTGCAGGTTGTGTCGGCCGTTGTTTTGATGTTTACCGAAGGAATTACAGCACTTCCATTATTGATAAGGACTGGATTGGAAACAATCGTTTCATTAATGCCGCAAAGATTGTTATCTGAATACTGGCAGATGATCAGGTCGCCTTCTTTCAGCCGGTTGCTGATAAACACAGGCGAGTTATTACCTGCGTTATTTCCATTAACCTTCCATTGATAAACAGGCGAAGCGCCCGCATTTGAAATGTTTGCCTTAAAGGTAATCTCGGTACAATCACAACTATAGGTATGATCGGCTTCAATGGCAATTCCAGGTCGTACAGAGTTGGTTCTGTATTTTATTGTTACTTCGTCATTACCCGTGGGCCCGGCGCTTTCGCAAATATTTCCATATCCAACTGTGCATCTGATGATATCATTTTCCGCCAATTGCTGATCGGTGTAGCTTGGACTATTGTCGCCTACAGGCAATCCATTTTTTGTCCACTGATATAAAGGGCTTACACCACCATATAATACGGAAGCTGTAAGTGTGGCGGCGCTTCCGGCACATATCGTAGCTGATGATGGATCTATTCTAACTATTGGAGCGGAAACCGTTGAGGATAGTTTAATGATCCAGTAATCAGATCTGTCGCCATTCATATTTATCGGCGTATGAAAACCGGGTATTTCCGGGGAGCTGGTATGACCTGATACAATATAATTTTCCTGGTCTAAAGCCCGCACAAAAAATCCTTCATCGATATTACCACCACCCATTGTTTTTTGCCATGTCAATTCACCATTGGCATCGATCTTCATGAGCAGCAGGTCAAATTGTCCCGCATTACATTTTATATCGCCATCAGCAATGAATACTGTACTGCCTGTAAAAACAAATCCGCCATCAGGAGTTTTATCTATATAGTAGAGCGACTCATTGCCGGTTCCTCCATAGGTATTTTGCCATACGATAGTCCCTGCCGCATCCAGCCTTACCACCCAGACATCAAAAGAATTCCGGTTACCAGTCAGATCCCCATCTGATGAATTGGAATGACCAGCGACAATATAACCACCATCATCAGTCAATTGAACATAACCACCTAAGTCCGTCATGGAACCGCCCAGGGTTTTCTGCCATTGTATGCTGCCATTATTATCCAGCTTTATCAGCCACATGTCATTTGAACTATGTGAGCCGATTAAATCACCATCACTAGAATTTGTAAAACCTCCCGCAATGCATCCGCCATCGGGTGTGGCCTGGATAGATCTTATCTCCTCAAAACCACTTCCACCTAGAGCTTTTTGCCAGATAAGGTTTCCTGTACTTCCTACTTTAATGACCCAGGCATCCACATTGCCGTGATGCCCGGTTATATCTCCATTCTCCGACCGGGTGAGTCCGCCAATAAAATAACCACCATCCCCAGCGGGGGCAATGCAGGAAGCATCATCAATCCTACTTCCTCCATACATGCGTTGCCATTCAATACCACCGTGATTATTAAGCTTAACCAGCCAGAAATCAAGGCCACCATGATTACCCGTGATATTACAATCCGTTGAAGCAGATGAACCGGCCAGCATATAGCCACCGTCGGGTGTCGGTAAGATATAACCGCCATCTTCCGACTGGCTGCCACCCAGGGATCTTTGCCATTCCATGTTTCCCAGCCTGTCCATTTTTATCACCCAGATGTCTCCCACAGTTGCATTGCCATGATGTCCCATTACATCACCATTGTCATCTCCAAGGCTGAAGCCTGCAACGATAAATCCACCATCAGATGTGGGCTGGATGCTGCGAGTATATTCACCATAACCCGAGCCAAGGCATCTTTGCCATTCGACACTGGGCGCTGTTTGAGCGTAGACCCCGTTTAAATAAATAAAAAGAATAGCCGTAGCCAGTGATCTAAGTGATATCCACGAACAGTACGGCATTTGATTCTCAAAATAAACCGGAAGGTAAAAATATCTTGTTGCGGCCTTCGCTAACCCTGCCGTTGTAATTGATCAACAGAATGTTGAAAGCCGCAACAAGATAGAAATCAAAACCGATAAATGGAAGACCCCTGTCGGCTAAACCGCAGCCCTTCTGCTATGGAAGGTCGCTAAACACAGCTGGCATTAACCCGTCTGTCTCGTAGTGACTTGGCGGCACCGTATTATCCCATGCTTCAATCAGAATACCGGAGGACATACGGCCGGTTTTCAGTTCGCTGGTGCCCCGCAACTTTAACTCGTCAGTACCCCAAAACTCAAGCTTTATTGGCTTATGCATAAATCCTTCCAGGGATACACCGAGCGACTTTGGTGGATCCAGGAATGCGGAGCCGCAGGAATAGGATCTTTGCACACGCACGCCAGTAATTATATCCTGCAAAGCGTACCACATTTTCACTTCGATACCACCTGCTTCATCCTTTGCTTCGGCGGTAA
>JAEYVW010000007.1 GCA_023429365.1 Bacteroidota bacterium | reverse complement strand
CACCCCGGTTATCTCGGTTCATTTGTACAGGACCTCGACAGCTCGAATATGGAATCGAAGATCGTGACCTACCTGTTTTGTGGGCTGTTGCTGATGATGATCCTTTTTTCTTTAGCCAGTTTTTTCCAGGGTGCAAATAAAGAATTCCTATACTACTCCGGTTATGCTTTTTTTATCGGTGCTATGTTGTTCATTAAAGCCATTTACAGCAATCATACCAGCTGGTTTGGGTTTTTCCAGGAGACATACCTCGATTATATCATGCAATGCACGGGTTTGTTTATGTATATGCTTTTTATGCAGAAATTTCTTTCCACCAAACAACAACACCCATTACTATACAAACTATATAATATCGGCGTCACGATGCTGATCGCATCGATGATCCTGTTTACCTATGTGCATTATTTTACGCAAAACTACCCGCTGGAGAACAGGATTGAAAACGGAACAAAAATATTGCTGCTGGTACTGGTGGTGGTATTCCTAATTTATAGCTCCCGGGCCTGGAATGACAAATTACTGCGCTATGTTTTCTGGGGTAATTTATTCCTGTTTATTTTCTCCCTGCTGTCGCTGTTGATGCTCAATCTCAATATCATTAAAGGGAACCTTCCCACGATCTTCAAAAACTCGCTTTTTTACTATGAGGTCGGCCTGCTGATCGAACTGATCTTTTTCCTGCTTGGGTTGAATCATAAGAATAAACGCCAGCTTATTTCACAGGCCAGGGAACGAGAACGGCTCAAGGCCAAAGACCAGCTCAATGAATATGAGAAAGAGATCGCGATCTATAAAGCCCAGCAGCAGGAAAGAGAACGTATTTCAGCCGATATGCATGATGAGCTGGGTTCAGGTATGACAGCTATACGACTGATGAGCGAGATCGCCCGGAATAAAATGAAAGAGAACACGCCGGTTGAGATCGAAAAGATATCCCGGTCAGCAGATGAGGTGCTGAATAAAATGAATGCGATCATCTGGAGTATGAACAGCGGTAACGATACGATCGACAACCTGGTATCATATATCCGGTCATATGCGCTTGAATTCTTTGAAAACACACCAATCACCTGCCGGATTACGACACCGCCAACAATTGAATCCACCGAACTAACAGGTGACAAACGACGTAATCTTTTCCTGGCTGTAAAAGAAACACTCAACAACGTATTAAAACATTCCCGGGCCACAGAACTCAATATCGATTTCAGCATTGACAAAGCTTTGATGATAAGGATCTCCGATAACGGTATAGGGATTGACCTTCAAAAAGTGAGACAGTTTGGGAATGGCCTGAAAAATATCTCCCGACGTATGGAAAGTATCGGGGGTATTTACCAAATAGAAAATACGGTGGGGACGACGACGACGTTAATCCTGCCGATCTAGATACCAGGTGCTGGATACTGGATACTTGATGCTGGATGCTGGATTATTTTTTGATGACGGAAAGAAAGAAGAGCAGCCACCCCGCAATAAAAAACAAGCCGCCAAAGGGTGTGATCATCCCGATGCCTTCAAGTCCAACTTTGCCGGTAGCCTTGAGCATGGTTAGAAGGTATAAAGAACCTGAGAATAATAAAATACCAATACAAAAGCAGATGCCCGACCACTCCATCAGCCGTCCCGGGAATTTTTCAAATACAATAGCAACGGCAATCAGCGCCAGTGCATGATACATCTGGTATTGAACACCGGTTTGAAAAGTATTGACGGTTTCGGGCGGAACGATCTTTTTCAGGCCATGCGCGCCAAAAGCGCCAAGTGCCACCGCCAATGCTCCGAGCAGTGCTCCAATAGATAGAAATAATTTATGCATGAAATACTTTTTCTATAAAACGATCCAGTGTTATTGTTTCATCTTCAATCATGATCTTCGCCTGTTCGTAATAGAGCTTGCGATCTGATATCTTTTTCCTGATAAACATTCTCAGCTGATCATTACTCAGGTTTTTTAGTAAAGGCCGTTTCTCTTTTTCCTTCAACAGGCGATTAAACAGGGTTTCATGATCAGCATGAATCCACACTGTTGTACCCGCATTGTTCATGTATTCTATATTGTTGAAAAAACAAGGAGCACCGCCACCACAAGACATCACAAATGTAGTATGGCTTTCCGTGATGATATTCAATATCTCTTTTTCTTTCAGCCTGAAATATTCCTCGCCTTCCTGCTCAAATATTTCGGTGATCGTCCTGTTTTCTGCGCTGGCAATTTGTTCATCAAGATCAAAAAAAGGAAGGCCCAGTTTCTGGCTCAACAAACGTCCCCAATGCGTTTTACCAGCACCCATAAAACCGATCAGGAATATTTTCATGAAAAAGATTTCAAATTGCCACGATCAGATATTACTTAAACGCGTTTAAGCCTGTTACATCCATGCCTGTGATCAATAAATGAATATCATGTGTCCCTTCGTAAGTGATCACACTTTCCAGGTTCATCATATGACGCATTATGGGGTACTCGCCGGTAATACCCATGCCTCCCAGCATTTGCCGTGCATCGCGGCAAATATTTGTCGCTATTTCACAGCTATTACGTTTGGCCATACTCACCTGCTGGGGCGTGGCTTTATCTTCATTCATCAATACGCCCAGTCTCCAGTTCAATAATTGTGCTTTTGTAATTTCTGTGATCATTTCCGCCAGCTTTTTTTGCTGCAGCTGAAATCCACCGATGGGTTTGCCGAACTGTTCCCGTTCCTGGGAGTAACGCAGGGCTGTGTCATAACAATCCATGGCTGCGCCTATTACACCCCAGGCAATGCCATAGCGGGCTTTGGTAAGGCATCCCAATGGGCCTTTCAAACCCTTAACATTGGGCAGAATATTTTCCTTTGGCACTTTTACATTGTCAAATACCAGCTCGCCCGTGGCACTGGCGCGAAGACTCCATTTACCATGAGTAGTGGGCGTTGAAAATCCTTCCATTCCACGTTCCACAATCAGCCCGTGAACCACGCCCTCTTCATCTTTGCCCCATACCACCGCCACCTGTGAGAATGGTGCATTGCTTATCCACATTTTTGCTCCATTCAGGATCACATGATCGCCGGCATCTTTAAAATTGGTGAGCATGCTCGAAGGATCACTTCCATGGTTGGGTTCGGTAAGACCAAAGCAACCCAGCCATTCGCCACTGGCTAATTTTGGAAGGTATTTTTTCCTTTGTTCTTCGCTACCATAAGCGAAGATGGGATACATCACCAGGGAGCCTTGTACGGATGCCGTCGAACGCACACCACTGTCACCTCTTTCCAATTCCTGCATCATCAGCCCATAACTAATGTAGTCAAGACCACCGCCACCATATTCTCCCGGTACTGTTGGCCCAAAACACCCCATTTCACCCAACTGTTTTACGATATGCTGGGGAAACTCCGCTCTTTCGGCAAAATCTTCAATGATTGGAGAGATTTCTTTTTTCACATAACTGCGTACTGCCTCACGGATGTGCTTATGCTCATCAGTGAGTAATTCATCCACATTGAAATAATCCGGGCTTTGAAAAAGATCGGTTCGAGCCGCCATAAAACAATCATTTTAAGTTGGCGCAAAGGTAAGGGTTTGGCATTGCCGATAAAAACAGGCATGCCGCATCCATATCGACCATATTTCCGCCTATATCCGCTCAATTTCTTGGTTTGCACCGAAGAATTTGGGCAATATTTAGTTAGCGGTAAATTTGAAAAAAAGCCTTTATGAAAAGAAAATATATCCTGCTGGTCCCGGCCTTATTATTTACGCTGATGACCATCGGTCAAAACAAAACGGAGACTTCGCCGAAGCCCGAAGAAACGATCAGGCAATACTGGTTTGTATTGCTGACCAAGGGCACCAATCGCGACCAGGATACGGCTACCCTCAGGAAATTGCAGGCCGGCCATCTTTCCAATATAGACCGGCTTTACAATGAAGGAAAAATTAAAGTAGCGGGTCCATTTGGTGAGAAAGGCGACTGGCAGGGCATTTTCATATTCGATTGCGAAACCAGGGAGGAAGTTGAAAGCCTGCTCAAAACCGATCCGGCGATTGAGGCAGGAAGACTGGTTTACCAAATCAAATCCTGGTACACTGCCCCCATTGGAAGTTTTGTCCCGGGAAAACCAAAGGAGAAAATATTTTGAGCAACCTAAACCCGTTACTTTCTCAACACTTAGATATCCAGGTAAGCACTCATTTCCTGTTGATAATTCTGTGCGACTTCTCTAGCTTTATCGGCAAAATCATTACCGGCAGAGGCAAAGATTATGGCGCGGCTGGCATTGACCAGTAAACCACAATCCTTATTCATGGCTTTGTCCGATATTTCCTTAAGGCTACCGCCCTGTGCACCCACGCCGGGAACCAGGAGAAAATGATCGGGTATGATGCGGCGAATATTGGTAAACTCATTGGCCTGTGTGGCGCCTACCACAAACATGAGGTTCTCAGGGCTTCCCCAGTCAGCCACGGTAGCCAAAACCTGCTCATACAAATAAGAAGTATGCTTCTTAGTAATATGAACCCCTTCTTCGAGTGATTCCTCTTTAATCAATATCCTCTTCAACTCAAAATCAGCAGCACCCGTATTGGACGTCAAACCCAGGACAATAGCCCATTTACCCTGCCATTGAAGAAATGGCTTTACGCTGTCGCTGCCCATATATGGCGCCACCGTTACGGAATCAAAAGGAAGGGCTTCAAAAAATGCTTTCGCATACTGGTCGGAGGTGTTACCAATATCACCACGTTTGGCATCGGCGATCCGGAAATGTCCTTCTCCAATATAGTTCACAGTTTTTTCCATGGCAGCCCAGCCTTTCAGTCCCTGCGCTTCATAAAATGCCGTGTTGATCTTATAGGCAACGCATAAATCCCGGGTAGCGTCGATGATAGCTTTATTAAATGTAAAAACCGGGTCCGGCTCAGTTGATAGATGGGAAGGTATCTTCGTAATGTCTGTATCGAGACCAACGCAGAGATAAGATCGCTTTGCTTCTATTTGATCGATAAGTTGCTGCCGTGTCATGGCCGCGAAGGTAATTTATTTCGTAACCAAATCCTTTCTGCCCTGGAGCTACAACTTTCCCAAAACAAATTGTTCGATCTCCTTTGTATTCCAATGTTCCTCGATACCGGGTATCGCCATTACTTCCTGCATAATCGCTTCCTGCTTCATGGCATTGCGAAGGGCATCAGCATAATGAATATGCGGGTTGAAAGTCACCTGCGAATAGGCGGGTATCCATTGCCCAGGATGCTTTTCATGCAACCAGGCCTCAATTTTTTTCTGTAATAAAAACCTGGGATCCGCGACTTTCTCGCGCATTTCCGCAAAATTTCCAATTGCCAGGTCGGCAATGGCATCTGCATCTGGTTTTCGGTTTTCCTGGAAGGCAGGTAATATCAGTTCCCAGTTATGATCGTACTGATCTATCATTTCATCCAGTATCCGGCAATCTTCAAACCCGCAATTCATGCCCTGCCCGAAGAATGGAACGATCGCGTGTGCAGCATCGCCGATCAGGCAAAACTGCTCGCGTATCCATGGATAGCATTTTACTGTGACAAGCGATGATACCGGGTTGTTGAGAAACTCCGTGACAAAATTGGGCATCAGTGCTACAGCATCGGAAAAACTGGATTCGAAAAAACTTTTGACCTTGTCAGGTTTATCCAGTTTTGAAAAAGAAGTCTCTCCCTCGAACGGGAAAAATAAGGTACAGGTAAATGATTTATCCTGGTTGGGTAGTGCAATCAGCATGTAATCTTTTCGTGGCCATATATGAAGGGCATTTATCTCCATCGCATAGTCACCCGATGCTGTCGCTGGTATCGTAAGCTCTTTATATCCGCAGTTAATATAGTACTGATGATAGTCGAACTTATCATGCTGCAGCTGGTGTTGCAGCCTGGTGGCGGAATACGCCCCGTCCGCGCCAAACAGCAATTCAAAATGGACATTGACTGCAGGCTCCTGGTCTGAATGAGCAAAGCTAACGACACTATTTGCCCAATCGACTGATACACATTTATGGTTGAAATGAATTTCGACTTCGTGGTGTTCTGCCAGGTCGAGCAACTTTTTGTTTAATTCACCACGCGATACTGAATTTATATATTGCCCCTGCTTGCCATAAGGTTGAAATCCTGTACTCCCATCGGCATGATGAAGAAATCTGCCGTTCATAGGAATGGATATCTGCTTTATTTCTTCCACAAGGCCCAGCTTTTCTAAAGCCAGCAATCCCCGATCGCTCAGTGCCAGGTTGATCGAACGGCCGGCGGAAATCTTCTCACGGCGCATATCAGGCCGGCGTTCATACATGCGAACCCTGTAACCCCTTTTTGATAAATAAATGGATAAAAGGGAACCTACCAGGCCAGCGCCGACCATGACAATATCTTTTTTCATGTTGTGTATTTTTGCCGGGGAGACGGGAGGACGGGAAGGCTATTATCTCGAAATACTAATTGAAACATCATTTGTAGATATTTACATAACGTTAGTTTTTCTCTCATGTGGCAACAGCATCGCCTGAATAATTGATCAAATGCCACTGATCGTTTGCTTTACTATCTCACCGAATTTCCATACTTCCTCAAAAGTATTATAGAGCGGAACTGGTGCTACGCGAATAACATTCGGCTCGCGCCAGTCGGCAATTACACCCTGCCGGATTAGAGCTTCAAAGACCGGCCTCCCCTTTTCGAGCATCAACATCGATACCTGGCATCCTCGTTTTTCTTCATTTGAAGGTGTTATAACCTCAACCAATTTATTTTCTGCGCCTGCGTTTATATCTTTTAATACAAAATGCAAAAACCCGGACAATAATTTTGATTTCGCGACCAGTCTGTCCATACCAGCTTCCGCAAATATATCCAGCGATGCTTTATGCACTGCCATACTCAACACAGGTGCATTGCTGAGCTGCCAGCCTTCCGCCGTGGGAATGGCATCAAAACCCTTTTCCATTTTAAACCTTTCCGCTTTGTTATGTCCCCACCAGCCGGCAAAGCGTGGTAGCGTTTTATTACGTGCATGTTCTTCATGAATAAACACTCCCGAAACACCACCAGGGCCTGAATTCAAATACTTGTATGAACACCAACATGCGAAGTCCACATCCCAGTCATGGAGTTGTAGTGGGACATTTCCCACGGCATGAGCAAGATCAAAGCCCGCAATTGCCCCGGCACGGTGTGCTGCTTCTGTGATTGCCTTCATGTCGAACAACTGACCGGTATAGTAATTTATCCCTCCAAACAGTACGAGCGCTACTCTATCGCTATATTTCTCAATAGTTGAAACGATATCTTCTGTTCGAAGTATATGTTCTCCCTGCCTGGGAAATACTTCAACCAAAGCATCTGCCGGGTCAAACCCATGAAATTTGGCCTGCGATTCAAGTGCATACTGGTCGGATGGAAAGGCACCCCCCTCACAGATTATCCGGAATCGTTGTTTATTGGGGCGATAAAAACTGACCATCAGCAAATGAAGATTTACCGTAAGCTGGTTCATCACGACAATTTCCTCCAGCCTGCCACCCAGAATTGGAGAAAGTAGTTTTGGAAAAATTTCATGATAAGAAAGCCAGGGTTGCTTTGCATGAAAATGTCCTTCCACGCCAAGTTTAGCCCAGTCATCAAGTTCCCGCTGAATATAAGACGAGACCGTTACAGGCTGTAGGCCCAGTGAGTTACCGGTAAAATAGATGGAATCATTTCCGTGGTGCTGAGGAATATGAAATTTCTCCCGAAAACCCTTTAATGGATCTACCGCATCCATTCGTTGGGCAAATTCCAGTGTGTTCTGATAGTTTATCATTCTTTAATCTTCTATCGTAGCGATTACTTTCAATTCAATCGCGATGGGCGTGGGGAGACTTTTCACCTCAACTGTTGTGCGACATGCCTGCACTTCCTTAAAATATTCTCCATATACCTTGTTGTAAATTGGAAAATCCGCTTTCATATTGGTCAGGAAAACTGTAACATCCACCATATTTTCCCAACGACTACCACTTGCTTCCAGAACGGCTTTCACATTCGCAAAAACAGCATGACATTCGGCTT
>JAEYVW010000405.1 GCA_023429365.1 Bacteroidota bacterium | reverse complement strand
GATGAAAATGCCTTTTGGCGGCATGACCCTGCTGGATCATGCGATCAATGCCGCGCTCGTTCTTTCCAACGTGGCGCTTGTAAAACAGGACAAAGCGGGCCTTATCACCTTTGCGGAAAACCTGGATGCCTTTATTCTGGCAGATAAGAAGACTACGCAGATGAACCTGATCCTGGAGACCCTGTATAAACAACAGACCCGGTTTCTGGAAGCAGATTTTGAAAAACTGTTCTCGGTGATCCGCAACCGCATCACTAACCGGAGCCTGTTGGTGCTCTTTACAAATTTTGAGTCGGTTGAAAGCCTGCAGCGGGAAATGCCGGCGTTGAAACGTATTGCACGATATCATCTTTTGCTCGTCGTGTTTTTTGAAAATACAGAACTCAAGTCGTTGACAACAAAAAAAGCCACCAAACTCGAGGATATTTATATCCAGACCATCGCGGAGAAATTTTCCTTTGAAAAAAGACTGATGGTAAAAGAGCTTCACAAAAACGGGATCCTTTCCATTTTAACGACACCTGAAAATCTTACCGTAAATACAGTAAACAAGTACCTCGAACTGAAAACCAGGATGTCGATTTAGGTATTCGGTAATTGTATATACGTAATCAAACCCAGCCTCCACTTTCGCCTCCAAACACCGACATTTGCGCCATGGAAACACAGAATACATTTGAGGAGGGGAAACTGGTGTTGATCGACAAACCACTTCGCTGGACATCCTTTGACGTAGTACGTAAGATCCGCAACCTGGTGCGCATTAAAAAAGTGGGGCACGCAGGAACGCTTGATCCGCTCGCTACGGGCTTACTGATCATTTGTACAGGGAAGTTTACCAAAAAGATAAATGAATACATGGCGCAGGAGAAAGAGTATACCGGGACATTTACCCTGGGAGCAGTCACCGCGTCATATGACCTGGAACAGGAGCCGATCGATTTCAAACCTTATGAACACTTATCAGAATCTGAAATAAGATCAGCAGCCCATCCTTTAACAGGGGATATATTACAAATACCACCGGCGCATTCTGCCATACAGATCAACGGTAAACGGGTTTATGAACTGGCAAGGCAGGGAAAAGAAGTAGTGATAGAGCCGAGGAAGGTAAACGTAAAGATATTCGAGATAACAAAGATCGAGTTGCCCCAGGTTCATTTTCGTATTGTTTGCAGTACGGGCACGTATATCCGCAGCCTTGCTCATGATTTTGGAAAACTGCTGGGTTGCGGTGCCTATTTAAGTAGTCTGCGCAGGACCAGGATCGGTGATTTCAAAGTTGAGGATGCCATGTCGATAGAGGCTTTTGAGCAAAAGGTGAAACAGGGTCTTGAGCGATGAACTGTGTGCATGGATTTAGCTTAACTTTCCTAAATAAGATTTATACATGCAGAAATGGACGTTAGCTTTAATTTTATTGTTGCTGTCCGCGGGTTTGAATGCCCAGCGATTTGGAGGAACACCTCCCGGTGTTAAATGGAGGCAAATTGATACAGACACCGCACGAATCATATTCCCAACAGGCCTGGACAGCCAGGCACAAAGAGTGGCTGCATTGGTACATGACCAGGCTTCTTCAGCAGCTGGATTCCAAACAAGTCAGTTAAAGAAAATCAATATTGTTCTGCAAAATCAAACCGTCATCGCCAACGGCTATGTCGGCCTTGGTCCGTATCGAAGTGAGTTCTACCTCACACCACCACCCAACAACTTTGACCAGGGCAGTGTGTCATGGCTTGATCAACTGGCTATCCACGAATACAAGCATGTGCAGCAATTCAATCATTTTAACAATGGTATCAGCAGGATGATGGGGATTTTATTTGGAGAAGAAGGTTATGCTTTGGCGACAAACGCCAGCATACCCGACTGGTTTTATGAAGGCGACGCGGTGTACCATGAAACTGTCGGAACCCGACAGGGAAGAGGGAGGTTACCGGTTTTTATGAATGCTTACCCCGCAGTATGGCAATCAGGCAAGGATTATTCCTGGATGAAGATGCGCAATGGCTCATTGAAAGATTATGTCCCCTCGCATTACCAATTGGGTTACTGGCTGGTTAACCATGGATACCAAAGTTATGGTAGTGATTTCTGGTCAAAAGTGACCAAAGATGCAAGTGCTTTCCAGGGTTTGTTTTATCCATTTCAGAAAGCAATAAAAAAATATTCAGGGGTCGATTATAAAACATTTCGGTCGGATGCTGTGAATAGCTATAAACAACTGGGCAAAAACCTGCAGTTGAGCAGTGTGCAAACACAAAACGTCACAAAGTCTGGGGTGGATAGTCAATCATATATTTTTCCTGTAAACAAAAATTATGTGACCAACTATTTATTCCCCTACCAGGCAGGGTCAGATTCTTTGTTGTACGTCAAGCGAACCTATCGGCACCGTACAGCGTTCTATGTAAAAGTTGGCAGGGAAGAACACAAACTCCGTACCCGGGACGTATCGGCGGATGACCAGTTTGCGTATCGAAATGGAAAGATCGTGTATACAGCTTTTGAGAATGATCCGAGATGGAGATGGCGGGACTATAGTGTGATCAAATTGCTGGACATAAAAACCGGGCAGCAAAAGACACTAACGCACCGTTCGAAATATTTTACACCCGATATATCCGAGAACGGTAATAAAATTGTCGCGGTTGAATATGACGAGGATGGAAGATCCAGTCTGCATGTGCTTGATATCAACAGCTCCAGTATCGAAAAGGAAATCCGTAGTTCCGATGTAAGCCAGTTCAGCGACCCAAAGTTTGTAGATGATAACACGGTGGTGACCGCGCTTCGCTTCCAGGATGGACGCATGGCACTAGCCCTGGTCGATATTCCAACTAGCAATATCATACGTCTGACTCCTGAAAGCTTTACCATTGTTGGTTATCCGTCAGTAGCCGGTAACAATATTTATTTTACCGCTTCATACCAGGGTAGTGATAATATCTTTTCAGTAAACCTGTCGGATAGAAGGATCTACAAGATTACTGGTGGATCTGAAGGGAAATACTTTGTAAATGCCAGCCTTTCAGGCAAGCTCACCTGGTCGGAATTTACCGGGGAGGGTTACCAGTTGAAACAGCAGCAAATTAGCAGTTGGCAGGCAGATGAGGTATTATTTAAAGATGATCAGAAACTTTTCGAAGCCTACCCGGTTGCACCACCTTTATTACCCAAACTTTTTTCAGGTCGGTCATTGGAAAGAAATTTTCCAACCTCGAAATACAAAAAAGGTACGAGGCTGTTGAACTTTCACAGCTGGCGTCCCTATTATGAAGACCCTGAATTTTCCTTTTCACTTTATGGGCAGAATGTCTTGAATACCCTCGAAACAGAGTTGTATTATTTGTATAATCAGAACGACAACACCAACGCGGTTGGCTTTAATACAATTTACGGTGCCTGGTTCCCATACCTCGTCGGAGGTCTTCAATATACATTTGATCGCAACCAGGAGATTGAAGACAAAACCAGGTCCTGGGATCAATTGGATGCCAGGATCGGCCTGAGTGTACCGCTTAGTTTTACCCGAGGCCGAAGTTTTAAAAACTTTAGTGTAGGTACGGATTATGTTTTTCGTAGCGACAGGATCAAAGGTGCAGCAAA
>JAEYVW010000456.1 GCA_023429365.1 Bacteroidota bacterium | reverse complement strand
TTAAGATTAACACCACCATTAAACCTGCCATAAACACCCTGTGTATAGTTGACATTGGCGTTTCCGTTCATGCCTTTTACAATGCCCTTCTTTGTTTTGATATTGATGATACCTGAATTACCGGCCGCGTCGTACTTAGCGGGGGGGTTGGTCATGATCTCGATCTGATCCAGGTTAGTGCTCTGCATGTTCTTCAACAAATTAGTGAGATCCGCGCCACTCATATATGTTGGCTTACCGTCGATGAGGATCATCACACCCTGTTTTCCTTTCAGGCTGATGTTACCATCATTGTCAACCATTACGCCGGGTGATTTTTCCAGCAATTCCAGGGCATTCAAACCTGTATTTGTGGGAGACGCTTCTACATTGATCAATGTTTTACCAGCCTTTTGCTCGATAAAGGGTTTCTTTGAAGTCACCGTTACACCGGCAATCGCTTTGGCCGAAGGCACCAGTTCAATTGTTTTGAGTGCAACCACCAGGTTCGAAGGATTGATATCAATCAGCTCTGAAAATCCTTTTTCGTGACCGATAGCAGAGATTGAAACCAGGTATTTACCCAGGGCTACATTATCAAACTCAAATTTGCCGGTTTTATCGGCTACGTTCATTTTCACTACGCTGGAGTCAGCAGCTTTCAAGAGGCTGATCGTAGCAGATTCTACAATTTTTGTACTCCCGTCAATAACAGTTCCGGTGATCTTGCCGGTCCGGCTGTTTTCCGAAGCTGGCGACTGGTTTACTTGTGCGAGGCCGACAAAGGATAAGGTTAAAGCGACTGTCAGCAATGTCAGGATCTTTTGCATTTGGTTTATGGTTTCGAGTGTTAGTACTAGTTGTTAATTATTACAGGTCAAAAGTAGGTACTTTGCAATACCAAGAACATTGTTTTGTATTAAACGGCAATATTTTCTGATGAATGGCCGGTCAATTCGAACACTGTGTTGGACGCTTACCTGGGGAACGGGTTACAAATTGGCCGGATTTTCTGATGAAAGGTAATTAAGGCAGATAAGCGGAAAATTCTTCTAATTATCTCATTTTCAGGTGTAAAACTATACTACAACCTACTGCTCTCCTAGCTAAATCAGGTCAACTGCTGCTTTTCGACAATGAACGGTAGGAAAAGATGTTTGAAATATCCGGAGGGCTATACGAGATAATTTCAATGTTGCCAAAATCGGTTCTAAAATGTTGTTATTGACTTTTAAGCCAACTCATTTCATTATTTATATTACTAACATGTATGAATAATGAGGTGTGAACCCGCTACGGCAGGTGGCGGGGACTTAATAATATAACAGGAAGAAGTGAACTGATTATATTGCAGACAAAACTTTACATGATCATTGATTTTCGCTCCGATACCGTTACCAGACCCGGGGCTGCTATGCTCGACGCCATGATGACCGCCCGGATCGGCGATGACGTTTTTGGGGAAGATGATAGCGTCAACGAATTAGAATCCCTGGCAGCCAATATGTTTGGAATGGAAGCAGCTCTGTTTTGTCCCTCCGGCACCATGACAAACCAGATCGCCATCAAATGCCATACACATCCGGGTGATGAAGTCATCTGCGATGAATCCTCACATATATATCAATATGAAGGCGGCGGGATTGCTTTTAACTCCGGTGTATCGGTGAAACTAATTTACGGTGATCGTGGTCGAGTCACGGCGACACAGGTGCGTGAAGCCATTAACCCCGATGATGTACACCGGGCAAGGACCAGCCTGGTAAGCCTGGAAAATACAAGTAACCGTGGCGGCGGGAGTTGCTATGATTTTAGTGCCATCCAGGAGATCAGAACGGTTTGCGATGAAAACCACCTGAGGCTCCATCTCGATGGTGCACGACTGGCGAATGCACTGGTTGCAAAAAATGAATCACCCCGGCAATACGGAAAGGTATTTGATAGCATCTCACTTTGCCTGAGCAAAAGCCTGGGCTGCCCGGTAGGCAGTTTGCTGATCGGCAACAAAGACTTTATCAAAAAAGCAAGGCGTATTCGTAAAGTATTTGGAGGTGGCATGCGGCAGGCTGGTTTTCTGGCAGCAGCCGGCATCTTTGCTCTACAAAATAATTTCTCCGCATTAAAAGATGACCATATCCATGCAGCTCTGATCGGTGAGGCTATTGCAAAGAAAGATTTTGTACGGTTGGTATTGCCAGTTGAAACCAATATCGTCATCTTTGAACTCAATCCTGGTGAAAGCGCGCCTGCCCTTGTATCGAGGCTAAAGGAAAAAAATATCCTGGGCTATGCGATTGCCCCCAATCGTGTTCGACTTGTGTTACATCTCGATATCAGCAAAGAAATGGTGGATCAGACAATCAAAATCATCTCATCCCTCTAATACCGAAATATGTTACCAAAGATAAATCCAACCACGACGACCACCTGGCAACAATTGATACAGCACCACTCCGAAATGAGGCATGTGAAAATGCGGGACCTGTTTGGAAGCGACCCGGGCCGTTTTGAAAAATTCAGTTTGCGTCTTGATGATATCCTGTTTGATTATTCAAAAAACATTCTCACTGGTAAAACCCTTGAGCTCCTACTACAGCTGGCTGCTGAATGTCAGTTAAAAGATGCGATTGAGGCGATGTTTAACGGTGAAGCGATCAATGCGACCGAACAACGTGCTGTGTTGCATACAGCCCTTCGCAATTTTTCCAAAAGTCCAGTTCACTCGCAGGGTAGTGATGTGATGCCGGAAGTAAAAAAAGTTTTGCGTAAGATGCGCAAATTCTGTGAAGCCGTTCACAGCGGCGAACATCGCGGCTTTACGGGGAAACGGATCAAATACATCGTGAATATCGGAATCGGGGGAAGCGACCTCGGTCCGCTGATGGTTACGGAGGCTTTAAAACCTTACCGGGTTGAGGATATGGAATGTTATTTTGTATCCAATGTAGACGGAACGCATATTGCAGAAACCTTAAAAAAACTGAATCCTGAACGAACCCTGTTTCTTATCGCATCCAAGACATTCACCACGCAGGAGACCATGACCAATGCCCAGACAGCGCGTGAATGGTTTTTGAAAAAAGCCAAAAGTGAAAAACATATTGCCCTGCATTTCGCCGCACTTTCCACCAACGAAAAGGAAGTGGTGAAATTTGGAATAGACAAAAACAATATGTTCGGATTCTGGGATTGGGTAGGTGGTCGTTATTCGCTTTGGAGTGCCATTGGATTGTCCATTGCCCTTTTTATGGGTTATAAAAATTTCGAACAACTGCTCAAAGGTGCCCATAGTGCCGACCTGCATTTTCGCAATACCGATTTTGATAAAAACATACCAGTTTTAATGGGATTGGTCGGACTTTGGTACACTAACTTTTTTGGATCTCAAACGGAAGCCATACTCCCTTATGATCAATACATGCACCGGTTCGCCGCTTATTTCCAACAGGGTAATATGGAAAGCAA
>JAEYVW010000393.1 GCA_023429365.1 Bacteroidota bacterium | reverse complement strand
CGATGCGCCTTTCAGAAGTAGATCAAAACAAAGCCAAATCTGAGTTTGAAGCTGCGGCTGCTTTGCCATTGCTTACCGCTGCCGATGATGTGTTCCAGGTAGCAGAAAAGCCAGGTTGGGATGCCCTCACCGGCGTAATGACCAGGGAATGGAACTACTACCAGATGTCATCGACAATCAATAATATTTTTATCGGACTGGGTGGTATTAAAACTGAAGACCAGGTGCCTGCAACTATGCATTCTGCTATCAAGGACGAGGATTATATTGGTTTAAGATTTTTAAACCATTTCACCACCATGACCAATGATCCTTCTGCAGGCTATTGGCTGGATGGCCTTCCTTACGCTATTGATCCCAGGGCATACAAGGCCTATATTATCCCTGGTGATTTTGATAATCCTGATTTCAACGCCTATCCTTCCTGGGATAACAGTGCCAAGACCACCGCACGTAACCTTGTAGACGATGCCGGTAATGTGGTGAAAACACTCGATGCGAAATATACATGGAATGCTCCTGTGAATGGTGATTGGGGTGCGAAGGGTGCTAAGAACCAGATCAGATCTTACAATGGTGCTATTCCCCGTCATGGTCATAAATTCAGAAACAGTACCAGCAAACGGATATTCTTCGCCAACTGGGAAACTTACTTCCTCCTGGCTGAAGCAGCTGTAAGAGGATGGACTGTGCCCATGAGCGGTCAGGCGGCTTACGAAGCAGGTATCGACGCAAACTTCGCATACTGGGGTGTTTCTGGTTTTGCATCCGATTACAAAAATTCTACTGATTACAACAGGGTTGGTACTTCTGTAGCATGGAATCATACAACTGAGCCATCAGCTTCACATAGCATGGATTATATTGATGGATATACCAACGCAGCAGGCACTGCCAATGTGTTGTATCCTGTCAATCACCTGTACAAGAATGGTACGGTGAAGAATGATCACCTTACAAAGATCATCACCCAGAAATTCATCGCGCATACACCATGGCTGCCACTCGAAGCCTGGAGTGATCATCGTCGCCTCGGATTGCCGTTCTTCGAAAATCCTGCTGTAGAAAATCCGCTTGTAAATATGCCTGCACTTAATGCCGGCAACTACATGACAAGTAACGTGAAATTCTTCCCGCAGCGTTTGAAATACCCATCCAGCCTGCCTTCAAGCAACGCAGATGGATACGAACAGGCGGTTACTGCACTGGGTGGTCCGGATGAAGTGTTGACTCCATTGTGGTGGGCTAAACATTAATCAGGATAAATTATATACAACTACGTTTCTCGTTAAGCAGTTGTTTTTGGCCGGTTGCTCATGCAGCCGGCCTTTTTTTGGTCACGGAGAGCCTCGAAGAATCTCAATCTGTAAAATCCGCGCAATCCGTGGCTTTTTCGTGTCATTCGTGTCATTCGTGGCTCAGATAATCTCAATCGGTGTAATCTGTGTAATCCGTGGCAAAATATTCGTGTGATTGGTGTCATTCGTGGCCTTTTTTTGGTCACGGAGGGCACGGAGATTTGCAGAAGGACACGGTGGATTTATATACTATGAAACCACAGTAACATTAAACTTTCCGAAAATTTATGGTTTAATGACTGGAAACCCGGTAAATAATCCCTGCTAATAAATCTCCGTGTTCCTCGTGTTTCCTTCGTGTACATCGTGTCCTTTTTTGGTCACGGAGGGCACGGAGTTTTGCACGAAGGACACGGTGGATTTATATACTATGAAATCACAGTAACATTAAACTTTCCGAAAATTTGTGGTTTAATGACTGGAAACCCGGTAAATAATCCCTGCTAATAAATCTCCGTGTTCCTCGTGTTTCCTTCGTGTACATCGTGTCCTTTTTTTTGGTCACGGAGGGCACGGTGATTTGCGCGAATACACGGAGAAAACAATCCGTGTAATCCGGGTAATCTGTGGCTCCTTTCGTGTGATTGGTGTCATTCGTGGCCTTTTTTGGTCACGGAGGAGTTTTGCACGCTGGGCGCAGAGCTATTAATAAGCCGCCAAACTTCCCGAAATTTGCGGTTAAATGACTGGAGACTGAAGTATGAAATTATTCCCGGAGTCGGCTTATTTACAACTGGAATTCGATAAGATAAAATCATTACTGGCTAATTATTGCCAGACCGATCTTGCCCGCAAAAGGGCAGAGGAGCTCCGCATCCATACCCGTAAGGAGTTTATCGATACTGAACTCAGGCAAAGCCACGAATACAAAATATTATTACAAAACAGCATTTATTTTCCCAATGACTATATTCTCAATCTCGCCAAAGAGTTAAAGTTACTGTCAATCCCGGGTGCGGTTTTGTCGGGTGAGCAATTGCTGATGCTGCGAAAACTGGCGGAAAGTATAGAGAAAATATTCCGTTGGTTCGACAATGAACGCCGGACGGCTTATGGAGCGCTGGCACAGGTAATTGCGTATACCCATTATGAAAAAGCGATCATCAGTATCATCGACGCCGTTATAGACGAGTATGGCCAGGTAAAAGATACTGCTTCCTCTGAGCTGCGGGATATCCGCATGAATCTTTACCGCAAAAGAAATGAACTGAGAAGGGTTTTCGACCGGATCGTTTCGAAATTAAACAAACAGGGTTACCTCGCAGAAATAGAAGAAAGCTTTATGAACGGCAGGCGGGTACTGGCGGTATTTGCTGAACAGAAACGAACCGTAAAAGGAATCCTGCATGGAGAGAGCGAAAGCCGAAAAACAGCTTTTGTAGAACCGGAGGAGACGATTGGCCTGAATAACGAAGTAGGGGAGTTGGAAAATGAAGAACGAAAAGAGGTATATCGAATACTTCGGGATCTCACAGCAAGCCTGGCTATTTATGCCGCGCTGCTCAATACATACCACGGTATTGTTGGTCAATATGATTTCATTCGCGCCAAAGCTAAATTGGCGATAGAGATCCAGGGTGAGTTCCCGGTCGTTGCCGACAAGGCACAGGTTCATTTGGTACAGGCGGTTCACCCTTTACTCTATCTCTACAATCAAAAAGCCGGGAAGCCCACTATCCCGGTAAGCATCACCCTTGATGAGAAGCAAAGAATACTGGTGATCAGCGGACCCAATGCCGGTGGAAAAACGGTTACGCTCAAAACAGTCGGACTTTTACAGATGATGGTGCAAAGTGGCTTGCTGGTTCCCGTACATCCTTCATCAGGTTTTGGAATATTTAAGCAACTGATGATCCATATCGGCGATACACAGAGCCTGGAATTTGAACTGAGCACATACAGTAGCCATTTGCTGCACATGAAGTATTTCATGGAAAACGCGAATGGTAAAACACTTTTCTTTATTGATGAACTCGGCAGTGGAAGTGATCCCAACCTCGGCGGTGCATTTGCTGAAGTGATCTTACAGGAACTGGCTAAAAAGCACGCTTTGGGAATTGTGACCACACACTACCTGAATCTAAAAGTAATGGCAGGCAAAACAGCGGGCATCATTAATGGCGCGATGGGTTTTGATGAGAAAAACCTGAGACCGCTATATAAACTTATCATTGGTAAACCCGGCAGCTCTTACACTTTTTCTATTGCAGAGAGAATTGGTCTCGATAAACGTCTGATAAACCAGGCCCGTGAGCTGGTAGACCAGGACCAGTTCCGCCTCGATAAATTATTAAACCGTACCGAACAGGATCTAAAGGAACTGGAGAAAAAAGAACTGGAGCTGAATATGCTTGTCAGGGAAAATGAAAAGCTTAAAAAGGAAATGCAGCAGGTGCTGGATAAGGAAAGGCATTTGCAGCAACTGGCCATCTTAAAAGAGCAAAATAAGATCGCCGCGGAAAAGATCAACTACCTGCGTGATATGGAGCGAAAGCTCAGGCAACTGCAGCTGGAATGGCGGAAAGAAGAGAATAAGAATAAAGTGATCGGACAGATGGAAGCTCTATTGTTTAAAAAGAATGAGAAAAAAGCGGCCAGCCGTATGCAGCGGAAGATCGAATCGAAGTTTGATGAAGTGGGCGGCGATATCAACATCGGAGATAAGGTCAAGATGAAAAGAAATCACCAGGTAGGTCAGGTGATGGAATTACGGGGTAAAAGAGCTGTCGTAAAAATTGGCATGTTGCCGATGCAGGTTGAATTAAAAGACCTGGTCGTCGTAAAAGAAAAGGTAAAGGAAGAATAATCGACTTTCACACACATTGCGGTTCCTATGCAATTTTCACCTGATTTGGAGACGCAGTGGGGGAGATGCCGGGGTAAATCGTATATTGAAAAACAGTTGTTACTTTATTAGTTGTTTTTTGCCGCTACAGTTACCCCTGGCCACCCTCAACACCAAAAACTAAAACTTCTCCAATTTTTAGAAATCAAAATGACCGGACTGAAAAGATCCGGATATTAGAATTTTTAAGGAGTTGTGCAACTGCCACCAATGTTAGCGGTAGGCTTTTTAGTTGTCAAAGTTTGAGGTATAGTTTATTTCTTTTAAATCGTCGCTTAGCTGTTGCCAATGCTCAAAACCTTTGTTAAGCGAATAGACCATAGCCCTTGTTAATGTGTCGCCTTGATAAATTTGTCTTATTGTATTCAAAGCAGAGTCGTCATCTTGAAACTCAATTTCAAAATATTCTGTTGCCCAATTTAAATATGTCTTTGGGTTGCAGTCAAAAATGTTTAACACCTCTGATGAACCATCATTGAAGTCTGCAATTTCTCCAATTGTCCACTTTAAGTTGGCATTTGTCCAAATACAAAAAGTAGTACCAATAGAATTTACTGGCTCACCAAAAATGAATTCATGATATTTGTCGGGAAGCCCATTTACAAGTTTGCTCTTGTCCTTAGGATAATACTCATGTGTCATGCCATTAATAACACAACCGTCGTTTTGAAAAAGAATTAATACCTGGTCACCTTTACCATTACGCATTTCAAAGAATTCTTCTGCGTCCGACCACTTGCTTTGAAAAGAATAATAACGGTCTATCCATTCTTCAGCAAAAATTGCGTCCAACACAGAAATGCTTTTGCAAATTTGGTAAAGTTTCTGTCTGTCGGGGAGTATCGTTAAGTTTTCTGTTGAAATCATATAGAGTTGCTGATAAGCTTATTACTAACGGAAAACGGCTTGGCGCAGGGGCGGCAGTCTGTGTTAATGTCGCTCGGCCAGGTCGTAACTTTTCCAATTTACGGCCAATGTACAAAAGTGCAACAGAATTACTGTCGACCAGGACATGCACCGAACCCGCCATTGTGCCAAACCGCCCGTTAGCGGGTCGTTGTTTATTGTTCTAGTTTTTCTCCGGTCAAAGGTTCCACTAGTATAGGCGTTTTACTGGAGGTTTTTTTGAAAAAGCCATCGGCGAAGACTGCATGGCCAAAGTCGCAGCCAAAATTGGGATTATCCGTCTCCTCCTTCACAACCACTCCTTTCTTGGTAAAAGAGAAAGTGATTTTACAAGTACTGTCAAATTCCGCGTTGTTGTAAATCGCTATATTGTTGTTATAGTTCAGAGTATCCACAAAAGACCCTGAATTATAACTCGGAGCTCCTTTATTCACTTCAAATGTCATTACGATCGTGTCGACTGCAATTTTTTTGACTTGAATTTGTCCAGTGTAGCCATAGATATCATCTCCACTCCGTTCCGTTTTTTCATCAAGGATATAAGTGCCTGTAGGATCAATGTAAGTTTCAAGAAATGAGAGTGGGATAAGGAAAAGCGTAAAAATTGGTATAAATATTCTTTGATACATGGTCTTGCTAAACAATGCCCGCTAACAGCTGTATTTACGCTATTATCCGCTACACAAAATAGTAAAACAATTTTTTTAACTCAATATTCCACAACATTTTATCAAAAATAACGCGGAAAAAGAGGGGTAGCATAAATGCTTCATACAATGTCCAGGATGCAGCCTGGATATGCCGCTATGCCATAGACCAGCGTCCCGTATTCTGGCAAATGCCCGACAGTGCCTACTTTGAGAGCAAGCAGCTTTATAACACCATACGGGAATATACCGGGCAAATTAACGGATCCACAACCAGCTGCATAGTCTTCGGTTGCTTCCTGTGCCAGGCAAGGACGCGATCAGGCCATAAAAAACCTGGCTTTTTTCTTGGTTTTTTACACAGTTCATGTTGGGCGAAGGTTTTTGCTATGGAATAAATACTTCTTCGATTCGGACTACGGTTTCTTCGTTATCCAGAGTAAGAATGAAAGGAGCGTCTTGGTAAATTTTCTTTAGCGACGCCAGTGAGTTGTCTACTTTTTCTGTGTGTACTCTGTCTAACCATAGTAAAAGGTCAAATTCGCAAAGATTGTCGATGCGGAGGTTTCTTAGCTTTGGGTTGCTGTTTACGATATAGTAGTCGTTGGGAACTCCAACAATTGTTTTTCCATCCATTTGTGCTGTGTCAGCTGCTCCTTCTCTAATTGCCGCAGCAATAGCCGAGTCTCCAGTTAAGTATTGAATGTAATCAGCAAGTATAAACGTTGAATCACCTTTTTGTTGTATATCAGCAATAAAGGCATACTGAATCTTGGTAGAGTTGTCAGTTTCATCAATGGTTGTGGTGTTCTTATCGGTGAAAACACAGGAGCTTAGGACAGCCAGTGTGATAAATCCTAATAGAAATGGAATGTTCATAAAAAATTCGCCCTACGTCCAGTGCTTTCTGCTGTACTGATAGTCTGTGTTACTGTTGCCCGGGACTGTTGCTGATCAAAGATATAAAGCTGATGGCATAACCCAAAGCTTGGTTATGTTCGTTCAGTTGGGACTGCATTTGATTAGCGATATGTCGATGAGGATATGTTCTGAAGCCAGCATAGCAGAAAACCCCTTGTTGTATGCTGTGTTTTTCAACGGAAACTATAAGAATACAATACCAAACTACCTACTGCGTAGCCAAGGGTGTTTGCAAGTAAAGTGGCAACAACGATTTTTTTTACCGTATAATATTTGTGGAAAAATAAAACGTTTAGATTTACCTCAATTATCAATGTAAGCAAGAAGGCAGCGAAATAATAAATTATGAGTGGCCGTAAATGATCGAGTCCTTGAGAAAGATCGACTTCATTACTACTAACCCAAGGAAACCAAACAATCAGATACCAGCCGCCATTTAAAATCATTGAAGCTACAATCCCGACTATTCCGCTTATGGCATTTGTCAACGTCGTCCTGATATAAATTCTCTTGTCTTTCCATCTTGGAGTCAGCATTCGTGTAATACCGAAACATTCAAGTAGAATGACAAATGCCATGAAAAGCCAACCAAGTGGCATGAACGCATAAATTCCAAAGCTGACATTAAGTAGGTTCATTTATTAGATCATGCTAAAGGCACGAGACATTTTAAACATAGCATACAACACCTGTATTTACGCTATTATCCGCTACACAAAATAGTAAAACAATTTTTTTAACTCAATATTCCACAACATTTTATCAAAAATAACACGGAAACAGCGGAGTAGCGTAAATACATCATACAATGTCCAGGATGCAGCCTGGATATGCCGCTATGCCATGCAACAGCGGCCTGCATTCTGGCAAATGTCCGACAGTGCCTACTTTGAGAGCAAACAGCTTTATAACACCATATGGTAATATACCGGGCAAATCAAACGGATCCACAACCAGCTGTTGCTTCCTGTGCCAGGCAAAGACACGATCAGGTCACTGGATAGAATAATCAGGTGCATAGAAAAAGAGATCAAACGACTGGAACAAAAGCTGCAGGCTTTGCTGATCCAATGGCAGCCCGAACAACTAAAAAATGTAAGCAGCATCAAAGGGATCTGTAAAAGAGCAGCAGTCATGCTGATCGTCTTTATGCAGGGCTTTAAGTACACCCAGAACCATCGCCAGCTCATCAGTTTTGCCGGGCTGGCCCCGACGCAATACAGCAGTGGCAGTCGCATCCAGGGTAAGCCCAGGATCTACAAGCGGGGAGGCAAAAACTTAAGGGATGTGCTATATATGTGCAGCATAAATGCCATGAAAACAAACACCGCTTGTAAGGCCTTGTATGACCGTCTAAGAGCAAACGGAAAAACCGGGAAACATGCGCTCACTGCCGTGTGCAATAAACTTTTAAAACAGGTATTTGCGGTAGTAAGAAACAACAGTTTATATCAACCACATTTCTGTTCATCTGAACCATAAAAAACCTGGCTTTTTTTTTACACAGTTCATATTAGCGGTTGCCGTTTTCAATTTCCTTAGTTGTTGCTGTTGTTTCATCATTTTCATCCTCAAGGTTGTCGAGTTCAGGTGTCGCCATAATTCTTGACATAAACCATATCGTTCCTTTTCCTTTCCACTGCTTTGTCGCCCAAATTATACCCACAATCAATCCAGAGACGGCTACCCCGATTCCAATAATTAGTCTAACCGTTGTCTGATTTGAGAAATAAATGATGGCCCCAATAGCAAGTCCAATCAAAAGTGGAGAAGCGACTATTTGCAACCATCCCATTACTTCAGTAAATAATTCGAACACTCGAGAAATCCCTCTGTCAGATTGTTGTATATCTTTCTTAAATTTTGTCATTGTAAGGTAGGGTCTACAAGGTAACCGCTAACGTTAGGGCTTTGCGTTCGGCAGGGCATTTGGAAATCGTCCAGCCCGGAACTGCAGCCGATTAAAGATACTGAAGTTGAAAATATATTCTGTAGCTCATCTGTGTTCGGTCAGCCGGATATGTAGCTGATAGTAGTACTAAGATGAGGAAATATTCGTCGCCCCCTGCTGACGCAAAACTGACTGTTGGCTGTAGTATTTCTCGTCACCTTAATATTCTGTGTGTCACATAAAGTAAGAAAGGCGCAACAGTCACCGTTGCCCAAATCATAAAATTTGTTGGAAGAAACTGAAAAAAGTAATTCAGTGCGAATCCTGTCAAACTTATGATTATTACAATAATTGAGTCAACTATATAAACTTGCTCTTTTGAAAATCTGTCAAGATGCACCTCGTTCATTTCTCTAACACTCTCCATATATCTTTTGCCCGGCAAATATGCTCCTACCATTGTCAGATTTTGAGCTATGTATATGCTTGAAATCCCTAATAAGAAAAATTCAAGGAAAACAAAAGTACTTTCAGAGAATGTCGGTAAGTTTTCAATGTCACGATACTTGTAAAGTTTGAGAAAGTTGTCAGTAGCCAGTATTAATGTTATGACTGAACTCCATAGGCTTAATATCAGTCTCACACCCTTTGTTAGAGTTTTATAGGAAAGAGCATTGAATAACGAAAACAGAGAAAGCATAACATTTATAGAAATTAAAATTTTTACGAAAACTGAACCAGTATCCCAATAATTGTTAGCGATTATCCAATAATTAATCGCAAACGTCAACAGCAATGTTACTCCTTCTGTTAGTTTTTTTGTCACGGCAGAATACTGTACTGCCATTGCTATAATGACAAATGCTCCTAAAAAGTAATATGGCCACATTTCTAAATGTTCTTCAAAAATGTAAACTCTTTGTCCTTTGCCTTTAGCAAAAGCAAAAAAACTTAAAACGTATGCTCCTAATGCTGTCCAAAGAACGGTGGACCATTTTTCCGATATTCGTCGATATTCAAGCACAAGTCCTGCCAGAAGTGCAATGAAATTTAACTGAAGTATTTTTCTGTCTGAACTGTTGGCCTTGCTTACAAGGAAAATTGTCGCAACTATGACCCCGATAACTAAGAGTGTCAGTAAGATTAATGTCCCGGTATGTTGTCGGGAAAACCAGGATTTTTGTCGTCTCACTTTTTGAATGTAGGGTCTTAATAATATTACAGCCAACAGCTGTATTTACGCTATTATCCGCTACACAAAATAGTAAAACAATTTTTTTAACTCAATATTCCACAACATTTTATCAAAAATAACACGGAAAAAGAGGAGTAGCGCAAATGCATCATACAAGGTCCAGGATGCAGCCTGGATATGTCGCTATGCCATGCAACAACGGCCTGCATTCTGGCAAATGCCCGACAGTGCCTACTTTGAGAGCAAGCAGCTTTATAACACCATACGGGAATATACCGGGCAAATTAAACGGATCCACCACCAGCTGTTGCTTCCTGTACAAGGCAAAGACACGATCAGATCACTGGAAAGTATAATCAGGTGCATGGAAAAAGAGATCAAACAACTGGAACAAAAGCTGCAGGCGTTGCTGATCCAATGGCAGCCCGAACAACTAAAAAATGTAAGCAGCATCAAAGGGATCGGTAAAAGAGCAGCAGCCATGCTGATCGTCTTAAAGTAGGGCTTTAAGTACACCCAGAACCATCGCCAGCTCATCAGTTTTGCCGGGCTGGCCC
>JAEYVW010000395.1 GCA_023429365.1 Bacteroidota bacterium | reverse complement strand
CGGTGAAGGTGGTCAGTTACCTGGCCATAAAGTGGACGAATGGATCGGCAGGACCAGGCATTCCACGCCGGGTGTTGGTTTGATTTCTCCCCCACCCCACCACGATATTTATTCGATCGAAGATCTTGCCCAGTTGATCTTTGATCTGAAGAATGCAAACCGCAACGCCAGGGTCAGTGTAAAACTGGTGAGCAAGGCAGGTGTCGGCACCATTGCAGCCGGTGTTACCAAAGCCAAAGCAGATGTAGTGCTGATCGCCGGATTTGATGGAGGTACAGGTGCGTCACCAGTTTCTTCGATCAGGCATGCGGGCCTGCCATGGGAACTTGGTCTTGCAGAAACACATCAGACCCTGGTGAAAAATAAATTGCGCAGCCGTGTGGTAGTGCAGGCGGATGGACAAATGAAAACCGGCCGTGATATCGCTATCGCTACCCTACTCGGCGCGGAAGAATGGGGTATTGCAACAGCGGCTTTGGTGGTGGAAGGTTGCATTCTCATGCGTAAATGCCATCTCAATACCTGTCCTGTAGGAGTAGCAACACAGGACCCTGATTTGAGAAAACGCTTTAATGGCGCTGCGGATCATGTTGTAAACTTCTTCCAATTCATGGTACAGGAATTACGGGAGATTATGGCTGAATTGGGATATAGAACTATTAATGAGATGGTGGGACAGGTGGAGAACCTGGAACCCAGGGAAGATATCAAACACTGGAAGTATAAAAGACTGGATCTCTCACCTATATTGTATAAAGAACCAGCTTCGCCTTATACAGGATTATTCTGCAGTGAAGCACAGGATCATGGCCTGGCCGGAGTACTCGACTGGAAGTTGCTCGAAGCCGCAAAGCCTGCATTGGAATCACGTGAACCAGTGAAAACTTCATTCGATATCGTGAACACAGATCGTACGGTTGGAACAATCCTTTCAAACGAGATCACTAAACGATACAGGGCTACGGGTCTTCCCGATGATACCATTCATTTCAGGTTTACCGGCACGGCTGGTCAAAGCTTTGGTGCATTCAACACAAAGGGAGTTACGCTCGAAATAGAAGGTGATGCCAATGATTATTTTGGTAAAGGTCTTAGCGGCGCCAGGCTCATCATTTATCCTGATAAGAAAGCCAGTTATGTGCCGGAAGAAAACAGCATCATCGGTAATGTCGCGTTTTATGGCGCTACCAACGGTGAAGCATTTATTCGTGGGAAAGCGGGCGAACGTTTTGGAGTACGCAACTCCGGTGCCAACGTGGTGGTAGAAGGCGTAGGTGACCATGGTTGCGAATATATGACTGGTGGGAAAGTGGTGATACTTGGGGACACGGGCAGAAACTTTGCTGCAGGTATGAGTGGAGGTATTGCATATGTGTACGATGTAAACGGCAGGTTCAGGGAAAACTGTAATGCTGAAATGGTAGACCTCGATAGTTGCGAACTGGAAGACAAGAATGAACTCTTCACGATGATTCAGCGCCATTTTGAATTCACCGGCAGTACCGTGGCTAAATTTATTCTGGATGATCTCGACAACCAGTTACAGCATTTTATTAAAGTATTCCCAAGAGATTATAAAAAAGCCCTGGAGGTACAGCAAACGATCAATGCCGGCGTATTAAGAAACGATAAATCCTGATACATTTTCAAATTTTCAAATTCTTAAATTTTTTCAAATTAGTATAATGGGCAAACCAACAGGGTTTAAAGAGTTTACAAGAGAGCTGCCGGGCAAAGTGCCGGTAAAAGAAAGGCTGCGTCATTACCAGGAGTTTGTTGAAAAATTCAGTGATGATAAACTCAATGAGCAGGCCGCGAGGTGTATGAATTGTGGCGTACCATTTTGTCATAGCGGCTGCCCGCTCGGTAATGTTATTCCCGAATTCAATGACGCGGTATATCGTAAGGACTGGAAAGAAGCATATGATGTGCTTGTTTCTACGAATAATTTTCCTGAGTTCACGGGACGTATATGCCCCGCACCCTGCGAGTCGGCATGTGTACTCGGAATAAATCAACCTCCTGTTGCGATCGAGGAAATTGAAAAACATATCATCGAAATCGCGTTTGAAAAAGGTTTTGTGAAGCCGCGTAAACCAAACCTGCAATCAGGTAAAAAAGTGGCTGTAATCGGTTCGGGACCTGCCGGGTTGGCGGCCGCAGCACAATTGAACTACGCAGGTCATACGGTTACGGTATTCGAACGGGATGATAAACCCGGTGGCTTATTACAATATGGTATACCTGATTTCAAACTTGAGAAATGGGTAGTGAACCGCAGGATAAAACTGATGGAAGAAGAAGGGATCAATTTTGTCTGTCATGCCAATGTGGGTATCAATATCCACGTGAATGATCTGCTTCGCGAATACAATGCTATCGTATTGGCTACAGGTTCTACTATTCCACGCAACCTCGAAATCCCGGGCCGTGATCTGAAAGGTGTCTATTTTGCCATGCAGTTCTTAAAACAGCAAAACAAACGCAACGCCGGTCTCGATCCATTGGCATTTGCGAATATTGAAAGTAATATTCATGATGAAAATATTATTGCCAAAGGAAAGAACGTGGTTGTCATTGGTGGCGGTGATACCGGATCAGACTGTGTGGGGACTTCCAATCGCCATGATGCCATATCCGTCACGCAGTTTGAACTTCTGCCAAAACCACCTTCCGAAAGAACATCCCTGATGCCCTGGCCTACTTATCCAATGGTCCTTAAAACCACCTCATCACATGAAGAGGGTTGTGAACGGCAATGGTCGATCGCGACGAAAGAATTTGTAAGCGATGGAAATGGGAATCTAAAAGCCCTTAAGGTCGTGGACCTCGAATGGAAAGCTTCTGGCGATGGTCGTCCGGCGAGATTTGAGGAACGCCCCGGTTCGGAGAGAGAACTACCCTGCGAACTGGCCTTGCTAGCTATGGGTTTTGTACATACTCAACATGCCGGTTTAATAGATCAACTTGAAATCGAAAAAGACGAAAGAGGAAATGTAAAGGCCTCCGAAAAAGAATATCAAACCAGTCTTCCTAAAATATTTGTAGCAGGCGATGCCCGTCGCGGTCAGTCGCTTGTTGTCTGGGCTATCAGTGAAGGTCGGGAATGCGCCCGTAAAGTGGATGAGTTTCTATGCAACGGCACCTCGGTACTAGAAAGAAAAGATACCATGCTACAGGTTGCTTCGCTTTGATGATCGGTTAAGGTTGTGCCGGGAAAAAACGTAACATAAAAATTCCTCTGTACAAAAAACTAAGGTTGTTCCAGGAAATCTTTTTCTTCTGAGACAACCTTTTTTTATTTGTAGGATGTTCTTCCCGGTTTCCTGAAATTAAATCCGTTGGTCAAAGTAAGATGCCAACTTCAAATGCCATTACCAAATTATATAACTGATTAGATTGACCCTATATTACTTTATTTCACACTGTATCAATGCCTTCTCAAGCGATTTGCCACGAAACCACTTTGCCAGCTAGCGTCAGCTAAGCACTAACACCCTTTTAATCAACCAAATATTAATATCTCAGGGCATGGCGCTTCAGGATTTGTATACTTTCAAATATATTATAATTATTTATATATATATTATTTTAACGTTTTTAGTCATTTTTTATAAACATTTTCAATATTTTTTTAACATTAGTATATTTTATATCCAAAAAAGTCTAATTTAGGAATACGATTGCTGTATAACAATTTTTATTAATATTTAAACTCGCATCTGATTATGAGTACTAAAACCGTGAAACAGGTAGCTCCTTTCCTAATCTTGCTTTTTATTGCAACAGCAGCAATCTTTATGAGCCCGGCGGTTGCGTTTGATCCGGCAACCGTAACCGGTGAAGATGGATCACCGAAATATGTCTATGATAGTGGCGATATCGCCTGGATGCTGGTGTCCTGCGCCTTTGTGTTCCTGATGACCCCTGCGCTTGCATTCTTTTATGGTGGAATGGTTGGTCGGAAGAATGTTTTGTCGACCATGATAAAGAGCACGGTTTCGGCCGGAATCATTTCCATCTTATGGGTCGTAATTCAATTCAGCCTTTGCTTTGGCAAATCTATTGGTGGTTTTATCGGTGACCCTTCCACCTTTCTATTCTTTAAAGGTGTGATAGAAGGCGAGCCCTGGCCACTTGCAGCTACAATACCTTTACCCTTGTTCGCTTTCTTCCAATTAATGTTCGCCATCATCACTCCAGGCCTGGTTGTGGGAGCGGTCGCAGAAAGGATCCGTTTTAGTTCGTACACGTTATTTATAGTGCTGTTCGGTATATTGGTTTATGCTCCCCTGGCACATATGGCATGGCATCCCGATGGACTTATGGCTGGTTGGGGTGTCCAGGACTTCGCGGGTGGCACAGTTGTGCATATTTCCGCTGGTATGGCAGCTCTGGCTGGTGCATTGGTTTTAAAGCCACGTAAATCAACCACGGTAGCTTCACCTGCCAATATCCCTTATGTTTTGATCGGAACCGGTCTACTTTGGTTTGGCTGGTTTGGATTTAATGCCGGCAGCGCAGTAGGTGCAGGCTCGCTTGGTGTTTATGCATTTGCCACCACTAATACAGCTGCCGCCGCAGCAGGTCTTTCCTGGATGTTCCTCGATGTGATCCGTGGAAAAAAACCATCGGTACTCGGTTTTTGTATTGGTGCTGTAGTCGGCCTCGTAGCTATTACCCCCGCTGCAGGTTTTGTAGGCGTGCCCCATGCATTGTTTATCGGCTTTACTGCCGCCATTATATCCAATCTTGTCGCTGAATTCCTCAAGCACAAGACCAAACTGGATGATCCCCTCGATGTCTTCGCCTGTCATGGTATCGGTGGTATTACGGGTATGCTGCTCACCGGTGTTTTCAGTATGGTAAAACCTGGCGAAACGGCACTATTCCCATCCCAGTTCCCAATCCAGCTCGTAGGAATGGTGGTAGCAGTAGCTTATAGCTTTACCGTATCGTTTATCATTTTCAAAGTGATCAACCTGGTATTGCCTATGCGCGTTACACAGGCCGAAGAAGCCGAGGGACTGGATGCTACCCAGCATAACGAAAAATACCTGCAGGGTACTTTACTGGTTCACAACAATGGCACAGTAGAAGAAAAAACGCTTGCTGAGTAATTGTCTCCAGCCTTAACCCTTTTATAGCAGAAAAGGCACAGATCAAATGGTATAAACTTCTCGCAAAAGATTATACCTGCTGTGCCCTTCCTTAACATCTAAAATGTAATTACAATGTTACGAAAAAAACTAATTGCTGCATTTGCAGTCACTGCACTTATCTTACTCGCATTCTCCAATTCGTTACGAGCCCAGGATTCCACGGAGGCGAAGGAACCAGCCCTGACAATTTCCGGTTCGGTTGATGGTTACTACAAGTATGATTTTGCAAAAACAGCCTCAAATACATTTACCAGCTTTACCCAAACCCACAATTCATTTGCCCTGGGTATGGCAAGTGTGAAATTTGAACATAATGGCGAAAAGATCGGTGCCGTTGCTGACCTGGGATTTGGACCCCGGGCCCGTGACTTCTCCTATGCTGACGACGGAATAACTCAGGCCATCAAGCAACTGTATGTAACCTACTCTCCTACCGACTGGCTCACTTTCAGCCTCGGTACCTGGGGAACCCATGTTGGGTATGAAGTACTGGACCCCCAATACAATCGCAATTACAGTATGTCCTATATGTTTACCAACGGGCCGTTTTCACACACGGGTTTCAAAGCTGCAATATCCAAAGACAAACATAGCCTGATGCTCGGAATCGCCAATGCGACCGACTATCGCATACCTCCTTCCGACCAGATCAATAAAAAATTCTTTCTTGCACAGTATGGCCTTGCAGCATCAGACAACGTCAGCCTTTATTTAAACTTTGTTTCCGGCCAGGCACCTGACACTTCCAAATCTGCACAGGTGGATGCGGTCGTTACAGCCAAAATAAGCGATAAATTCAGCATTGGCTATAATGGTTCATATGCTTCGATAAAAGCATGGGACGGTGTGAAAAACCTGGATGCGCTCAACTGGTGGGGGTCGGCATTATATCTCAATTTTGATCCCCAGCCCTGGTTTGGACTAACACTGAGAGGTGAAATTTTTAGCGATAAAGACCAATTGAAGGTCTATAGCGGTGCACCTGTCGGTGGAAGCATTTTCTCAACAACACTATCAGCCAATTTTAAGAAAGGTGGTTTCACATTTATACCTGAAATAAGGTTTGATAATGGTAGTGAGAATATTTTTGTCGACAAGGACGGAGCCGCGTCAAAATCGATGGGAAATTTCCTGTTTGCAGCTATTTACTCTTTCTAGTTCGACAAGAAAAAACACTGCACCCTAAATAAAATCAAGCCAGGCTTGCATTTGCAATGCCTGGCTTGGTATTTTAAATTACGACTTATCCTGGTAAATGTTCCCTTACATTAAGTACCTCATTACGCTGAATTCCTTCCTGCATTGATAATACCAAAAGAACAACGCATGGCTAGTTTCTCATAGGTTTCCTTGATAGGCGCCGTTACTAATTGTTCTTCCATTTCGCGGATCTTGGTCAATGCATATTGCTGAATCGTAAGTAGTGGCAATACGATCCTTTCCCGCATCTGGATAGAAAGCTGGTCAACGGGGTAATCGGCCATCAGTTCGCTATGCCCCGACAGCTTGGTGAGGTATTGCCTGGTCAGTTCATATTCATCGTAGATCATCTGCCAGAGCTCTCCAAACTGTTTATGCTTATTCAGGTAAGAAGTCAATGGAAAATACGATTTCATCATCGCCATTTCACAATTATCAAGCAGGGTTTTGAAGAAAAGTGAATTTTTATAGAGATCCTTTACCGCCTGGAACTTGCCCTGCTCCTCTATTTTTTTCAACGCCGATCCTACACCATAAAACCCGGTTACATTTTGTTTGAGCTGGCTCCATGAACCGGCAAACGGAATGGCACGAAGATCCTTTAAGGTTAACCCTGAAGAGCTGCCTCGCTTAGCAGGTCGGCTGCCAATATTCGTCTCACTATAAAAACGCAAAGGGCTTGCCTGCAAGAGGTAATCGGCGAGATAGGGATGATCGCGTAATTTTTTGTACACGTCGTAAGAAAGCTCAGAGAGCTCCTGCAATAGCTGGTCCTCCTCTTTTGTAAAAGTGTTTTCCAACTCCGAAAAAAGGTCGTTGGTTATACCCGCGTTGAGTAGTTGCTCCATATTGAACTGTGCAGAGTCGATAGTGCCAAAATTGGAACTAACAGTTTGACCCTGGATAGTCAGCTGTATCTCCTCATTGGAAATATTTTGTCCCATCGATGCGTAAAACTTGTGGGTCTTACCTCCGCCCCTGGAGGGAGGACCACCCCGGCCGTCAAAAAACACGACATCAACGCCACATTCCCGCGACACCGCCGTAAGTTTCTCCTTGGCTTTATAAATTCCCCAGTTGGCCATCAGGTAGCCGCCATCTTTGGTTCCATCAGAAAAGCCAAGCATAATAGTCTGACGATTTTTCCTACGCTGGAGATGTTGCTTATAAACCGGGTTGGTATACAACGTCCGCATCACATCGGCTGCTGCATTAAGGTCATCAATCGTTTCAAATAAAGGAACAATATCAACATTAATCTCCGCAGGTTGCCACCCACTCAAAATAAACAGGCTATACACCTCTAATGCATTCAGGGCACTATAACAATGACTGATCACATACCTGTTGCAGCCATCAGACCCATTATACTCCTGAATTTTTTTGATACAACTTATTGATCTTATCGTATCCTGCTCCAGTGGATCTTCCA
>JAEYVW010000365.1 GCA_023429365.1 Bacteroidota bacterium | reverse complement strand
AACAATTTGGCAACAAGGTCCTGGCTCACGGCAGGGAATGGAAAGCAACCTATTCAAGAGTTCTCGCTCAATTTTTAGAACACAAAGTTTTTCCACCGGATATAGAAAATGAACTCCTCAGGTCATTACACAGCCCGGCTGCCAGTACATGTGCCGAAGATGGTTTGCTGAGGGTATTGAGAAAATACGACACACGGGATAATAATCTTCGCCTGGTAGAGGAAATTACGATGAATGCCCTGTTTCGTACCACTGACGGAAGGGTATTTAAAAAAGTGGAGAAGCTCAGGAAGCGATTCAAATGTGTGGAAGTGAAAACCGGGAAGGTTTACCTGTTCAGTCCAGTATATGAAGTGGAGTGGTTATTAACAGGGTAGGGTAAGATTCTTTTTCAACGGATTGCGGTTTTATTTAGATTTATATAACTAAAACTCAGGATTATGAAAAAGATTGTTATTACACTACTACTCACCGCAGGTATTATTTCCGTTCAGGCACAAACCGACCAGGGCGACTGGATGGTTGGCGGTGGTTTCCGGTTGAATACAGGAGAAAATAGTACATCGATCGGGTTTACGCCTAACGCTGCGGCTTTTATTATTCGTAACCTCGCGGTGGGTGGAAATATTGGAATTGAATACTCCAAATTTGGCAACCAGAAATCGACGGATTTCCGGATCGGTCCATTTCTGAGGTATTATTTTACGCAGGCCAATGTAAGGCCCATAGTGCAGGGATCTTTTAATTACGTAAACAGCCAGCAAAAAAACACGCAGTTCAATACTTCTACTACTGAAAAAGGCATCAACTTTTTCCTAGGTGCGGGCGCCGCTATTTTCCTCAATGACCAGGTTTCATTAGATGCGGTAATGGGATATAATCATACCAAACTAAAGGATTTTGATGGTGATGGCGGCTTTGCTTTTACCATCGGCTTCCAGGTATACCTGCTGCAGAGACAGGTTGAAAAGATCAGGGGTAAATGATAACCATTTGGCACCTGAAGTCAGTTTTCATCGTAAAGACTCTTCAACATCCATAAACTGCATCCCGTGTGCCCGCTGTTGCCCAGCGGGCCATTTAAATATTTGAACCCAAATTTAGCATACACATTCAAGGCCTGGCTGAGCTCGGGCATGGTTTCCAGGTATACGTTTTTGTAACCCTGGTCTTTTGCATACTGCAGGCATTTACTGATCAGTGTCTTTCCCAGTCCTATTCCCCTGGCCTGGGGTAATAAATACATCTTTACCAATTCACAAGTGCCTTCCTCAAGGCCTTCGGTCGGGTAAATGCCGGCGCCACCCACCATTTCATCATTCAGGGTGGCTATATAGTACATAGCTCCGGGTCTGTCAAACAACTCAAATAAGGTATCTGTTGTGGGATCATAAAAAACTGTACCCGGTTTATTGGCGCCATGTTCCGCCAGCGTATCTCTTACAATGGTAGCAATTTGCGGATTGTCAGCAGGTTGAATCTGTCTAATGAAAATCTTGCTCATGCCTGCAAAAATACCGGCCCGGCACCAGTCGACAGGTAAAATTTTCCTGAGCGGGTGCAATTCAAATTTCGCTTTAACTGGTGAAAAGATTTTTAATCGGCTGGTATGAAAACCTTATTCCCTTATTTTCAGTGGGATAAGGGAATAAGGTTGGGAATTGTTAAAAATGACTTTTTTACTAAGGTAATAAGGTTAATCAGAGGTTATTAATGGTTACCAGGATAAATTGATCTAGCGAAAATTTGAGACGCACCCTAATGGGTAACCAATCATTCGTTTGTATAATTAATATCCTAACGAAATGCACCCTGCAATTTATAAACCCATGCATACTGGCATGGATTCTCAGCCGGGCTCAAAGCCGGTGCGGTGATACTTAATTTTCCAGCACTTTGTTTAAACCGAATCTTTCCAGGATACCCGGGCATCGAGATCGACTTTATGCCAGGCATTTTTGAAAGATTAATTTCATTTTTCCATTTTGTGACGATCAGGTAGAGATCATTACCTTTTCTTGTAAAGTGAATACCATCATCTTTTAAAGAAGGAGCGTCTTTCCAGGCCGTAGTTTCATAGATCGCTTCTCCATTCACCCGCAACCAGTCGCCTATATCTTTCAATCTTTGTTGCATGATAACCGGTATCGTTCCATCAGCAGCCGGGCCGATATTCAACAACAAATTACCTCCACGGGACACGATATCGATCAGTTGATGCACGAGTTGTTCGCTGCTGGCATACTGCTCGAGGTTTTCGTTGCGGTTATAACCAAATGACTCACCAATACCCCGGCATTCTTCCCAGGGTTTGTCAAGCCCGGACTTACCGCTTCCATATTCGGATGTATTAAAACCTCCTTTATCACGACCGCTGCCCCACCTGTCATTGGTAACCACGGTGTTTTTTACAGGCGATTCATTATAGAGCCATTGCAAAAATTCACGGCTGCGCCAAACTGTATCCGAATGATCCCATTCGCCATCGGGCCAAACGATATCTGGCTGGTATCGGGTTACAAGGTCTTTTAATTGGGGTAGCATATGCTGGTCCACATACTTCTTTACATCTTGCTTGTATAGCGGGTTGTACCATTCATATAAGGAATAATAAAAACCCATGTGCAGCCCTGCATTTTTTACAGCGGCTGAAAGTTCACCTGCCAGGTCGCGATGCGGGCCTGCATCCACCGCGTTCCAGTTCCAGGCCTGTACGCTGGGCCATAATGCAAATCCATCATGGTGTTTGCTGGTGAGCACGATATAGCGGGCACCGGCATTCTTGAATATTTCGGCCCATTTTTCGGGATCAAAAAGTTCGCAGGTAAACAAGGGTGCGAAATCCTGGTATTTAAAATTCGGACCATAGGTTTTTGCGTGAAACGCAGTAAATTCCTTATGAATATTCAGTTTGGTATTGTTCAAACGTTCCCAGTACCATTCAGAATAGTTACTTCCAAAACCGTCGGCATTGGAATTGGTGGCCCAGGACGGCACGCTATAAAGACCCCAATGTATAAAAATGCCAAATTTCGAATTGGTAAACCAGGATGGGATCGGCCTGGTGTTCAGAGATTCCCAGGTAGCCTGGTAGAGTTGCTGGGAATGGGTTTTTGTAATGAAAAGAATGAAAGCGGCAAAGAAAAAATATCGCATAGCAATTTATTTAGATAACGGGATCGTAATAAGTGGCGTTAAGTTAGTTATACGGGTTTAAACAAATAACGGTGAATGGTATTTTTTTGTCAGCGCATTCTTTTTTTGCATCATTTCAGCATAAACCGTCCCTACAGGACTGCTTTACCTTTTTTCATTCGTTTCTACCCATAAAGCGTCCCGATGGGACGCAGGAAATGAACCCGCGGCAATGGTTTATTCCCGCCCTCAATTTTGATTGCGTTATACGCATCAAATATGAATATGGGAATCAGATACGTCCAGGAGATGTGAAAACGAATGCTTGTTAACGACATTTATTCTTCACACCCCGATTTTGATTATGTCATGCG
>JAEYVW010000340.1 GCA_023429365.1 Bacteroidota bacterium | reverse complement strand
CGATATCACCTGCGGGCATCGCTTCCATCGACAGCCGCTCAGCAGCCATGTTGCCGGCGAAACCATGCAGGTACACGCCCAGGATGGCAGTTTCCAAGGGGCTATAGGATTGAGCCAGCAATGCCGTTAGAATTCCTGTGAGGACATCACCACTTCCACCGGTTGCCATACCTGCATTTCCCGTAGAGTTGAAATAGCCCGCTCCGCCGGGTGTGGCAATAAAAGTGTAGTGTCCTTTCAATACAATCACCAAACCGTACTGTTTGGCCATTTCCAGCGCCAGTTCGATCCTGTCAAATTCTGTCGCCGTTTCTCCAAACAATCTTTCGAATTCTTTTGGATGAGGTGTAAGGATCGAACCGGCAGGAATGATATGCAATAATTCTTTTTGCGAAGCAATAATATTTAGTGCATCGGCATCGATGACCCATGGTTTTTTATACCTGCCCTGCAGATCTGTGAGCATGGATCGGGTTTCAGATGCCTTGCCAATACCAGGTCCGATCCCCAGGGCGTCGTATGGGTCCAGTGATTCTTCCAGCCCGGTTACAAATGACGAATTGAAATCCGTACTGACCATAGCTTCGGGCACGGCAGTTTGCAGGATCTCATAACCGCATCCGGGCACATGACAGGTAAGCAGACCTACGCCGCTACGCAAACAGGCCCGGGCGGATAAAACCGCTGCGCCAATTTTGCCATAACTACCGGCAATTATTAAAGCGTGACCGAACTCACCCTTGTGACCGAAACGGCTCCGTGGTTTATAGATTTCACGGGCGAAAGATTGGTCCACGAGTTCAAACCTGCTGTTGCCAGCCTCGTAATAATCTGCATGCAATCCAATATCAAGAATATGTACTTCGCCGATACAGTTCCTGTTCTCCGCAACCAGGTATGCCAGTTTATAGGTTTGAAAAGCCAGGGTATGATCTGCTTCGATCACCGTATTCCCTTTCGATGAGCGGTCGGTAAATAGACCGCTGGGAATATCAATTGAAATGATAGTGCAACCAGACCTGTTGATGTGCTGAACCAGGCTGGCCGTAACTCCTTCGATACCGCGGTTCAGTCCTGAACCAAATAGCGCGTCGATCACAATTTCATCCTCATGCAGCACCTGGAAATGATCTTCGGATTGTATAAAACGAATGACGATCTCAGGGTGTCGGTGCAGGCGTGCCAGGTTGACCTGGAAATCATCGGTGCCCTTGTGACCGAATTCAAGAATATGAACGGTTACCTGCACATTCATGGTAGATAGCAGACGCGCAATAGCCAGGCCATCGCCACCATTGTTGCCCTTGCCACAAAAAATATGAAAGGAATGATGGATAAAATTATTTCTCTCCAGCCAGTCCGCGAATTTACCTGCGGCCCGCTCCATCAGGTCGATGGAAGCGATGGGTTCATGAGCGATCGTGTATTGATCCCATTCCCGTACCTGGTCGGCTGAAAATAATTTCATACCCTTAAAGTTGCGAAACTATTTTCAAATGTCAGCGGGACTTTATCATTTTTGAGATCAATACTGTACTCTTATAGCCGTTGCCAGTTCAGTACCTGGTATTCCATCGCTATAGAGAAACAAACTTCCATTATGCAGTTCATAGTAGTAATCACAAAGCGCCTGGGGATCATATTCCTTCAGAGAGCACACTAAATCCCATCCGGATCGGGTTTTTGCAAAGACATTCAGGCTCCTGCCGGGATAGAAAATTTGAGATGAGTAAAGTATTGTGGAGTTCCCCCCAGGTGAATTCCAAACAAGGTTACTAAATATTAGTTCATTGAAAAAGCCATTGGTTGGATGCTTCACCGTGACTTCCATCGTATCTTCCTGCACAAATCCATTGTTATCGGTTGCCCTTACCCCAAAATGATAAATGCCCTCCGTTAAACCAGTGACCAGTGTTTTTACATTAAACCTGTTATGAATAACCGAACTGTCCGACCCGGAGATTTTAGTCCATTCTACCAATCGAAATTTGCCAGTTTTACCGTTAGCTTCTCTTGCTTCAAGGGTGACCTGGTTCCTGGGCAAAACGATGATACTATCATCCAGGGGGACGAGTCGTGGAGGTATTTTATGATCATCTAATTGCAGTAAAGTGGGTCTTACAGGTTTGGTTATGTCTTTCCGGCATCCGGTAAAACAAAATATAAGCGTAGTAAGTAAGTAAAGATAAATGCTGAGTATTACAATTTTTCGAACGAGGGCAATGTGCTTTAACATTTTATAGCAGCTTAATTTTTATGGAGGGTGTATCACTTGTATCATCGCCGTAGTAAAAAATATACAGGCTGCCATAATGATACATGCCCGCACCATCCGGTCTGGTTTCAATAAAATATTCGTATTTCGTTGAATCATTATAATTACTATAATTTATTTCAGGAACTTTTACCCAGGTTTCGCTAGTATCCCTTTTGATAAACAGATGGAAACTATCTGTTGGAATGTATTTATGGAAATGATCAATCTCAAGTGCATTGTACCAGGGAAATATCCACTTAAGATTTGTAATGATAATTTCTTTATCACTAACTCTGATAACCTGGGGTACCGAATCAGCGGTTACCGGGGGTAAACTTGCAATGGGGACCATTGAATCGGCCATTTCTTTTTTGCACCCCAAACAAAGCCAAAGGCTCAATAGTATGAATACAAACAGGAATAATGATTTCATGATGCTTGTTTTGTTAATAGATTTTTTGTCATCGCAAAGACTGAGTAATACAATTTTTCGAAAGAGGTCGGTTCGATTTGGCCGTTATAGCAGTTTAATTTTTATCGAAGGAGTATCTTGAGTATCGATACCAAAGTAAATAACATCCAGGGTGCTTTGATAACCCGCACCATCTGGCCAGGTATTTACAGTGTACAAGTATTCAGAGTTATCGTTATACCAAATAGGCACGCCTATCCATATATCACTATTATCCCTTTTGATATACACGCCAATCGAGGTATTGGGAGGTACAAGTTTATGAAACTGGTCAACACTAAGATTGGCGTACCAAGGGAATGTCCATTTAAGATTTGTAATGATAAATTCTTTCTCACTAACTCTGATTACCTGGGATACCGTATCATTGATAGCTTGAGATAAACTATCAGGTGCTGCGACATTTACCAAAACCTTGTCTTTGTCAAAAAGCCCCGCGGAATCCGTTACTGTTAGCTCGAACTCATACACACCAGTATCAAGGTTGAGCAAACGGGGTGTTAAGGTTTCTCCATTTTGTATTAAGCAGGACCCGGGTCCCCCGACCTGTTCCCATTTATAGGATTTAATATTGTCGTCATGATCTGAAGCAGATCCCTTCAACACTGTTTCATTTATTGGTAATATGATCGACTGATCCAGGCCAGCGTTAGCGGTTGGTGCAGCATTTTGCTTCACGATTTCCGTTGCAATGGGGACCATTGCGTCAGCCATTTCTTTTTTGCACCCCGAAAAAAGCCAAAGGTTCAAAAGTATTAATACAAATACCAATAATAATTTCATGATACTAGTTGTTGTTAAATAGATTTTTTGTCAACGCAATAACTTTGTAATACATTTTCGAACGAGATCAGTGTCCTGGCAGCTATAACAATTTAATTTTTATGGAGGGCATCTCGCTTACATCATCGCCGTAATAAAAAACGTAAAGGCTGCCCAGGCTATAATACGGGCTGTCATCAAATTCCCTGGTGAGATACTCATAGTCATTTGTGATTTCGGTTTTAAGACTGCCTTTACTTCGCTATAGATTCCGGAAGCTGTGTTTTAGCAGGTAGTTCGCTATTTGCCTGCCCATTTCTTCTCCATCCAATGCTCCTTTTCTGAAATACCAGCCTCCATGTACTTTGCCCAAAGAATTATCCCTCGCGGCTTTGGAAAGACGGGTATAATGAATGGTCTGGCCAGGCAGGTTAGCACTACTCAGTTCAACAGATATTCCATCGGACCTGAATATTGATTGCAGGATCGCGGTGGTAGCGCCTCCATACATGGCAAATGCGGAAGGATATTCGGGGACCGGCGGTGATACAAAATGCCCAGCAGGATTGACGGGGTTATTTACTTCGATCAGGAAGGGTATCCATGCCGGGTCGGAAGTAGTTAATGGATTACCATCATTTGCTGCTTCATGAATAGCCGTCTCGGGGCGCCAGGAATAGAAATGATACTTCGCTTCCATGGCAGTATTAAGACCATCGGCCATGGCAGTATTGATCAATGCAAAAACGCGTGCGGTTTCCCAGGCATCCGTTTTTTTCCCTTCCAGGATTTTCCGTGCAAGTTCATTCCAGATAATGGACGGCCGGTTCTCAGACCAGAACCTGGCGAGTAGCTCTTCACCTGGCGTCCTGGTAGAAATGTCTCGGCCGCCTTTTGCTTTTATTTCTTCATAATCTTTGGCATACTCGGCTGAGGTAACCGCATAAGGTCCGGCAGGCCTGAACTGGCTATTCGTTTTTACCACAAAAGGTTTTACCACAGTGCCCCAGTTAGGAATAAAACGCATGTCCAGCAGATTTGTATGCCGGTAAGCGCCTGGGGTGGTGCCATCGGGTGGATTAGGTGAGGCGGGGATTATTTGTGTGAATCCATCGTTGGCGCGGTTGTCTATAATAGCCTCCGCAGCCGATTGCCCCAGCAACTTTCCCGCTTCTTTGGCATTGCCGTCGGGAATGAGGGCCAGGGAACTGTCATACCAAATGTCTACCGGGAAAGCTCCCTGCAGGTTTAATCCTTTGATGGCCCAGTATGCCGCGCTGGCGACCGCAGCCGAAGAGGATGCAGACTTGTTGGGTTTATTCAGAACGAATCGTTCAAACCGGGGTTTGATATTATTGAGGGCATCATGTACAGCTATTTCAATGATCGCGTAATACCGGCTTCTGTCGGGTTGCCTCATAGGTGCGCCAAGCACAGTTGCTGCTTTTTCATTCCAGTATAGTACCATCGCCTTATCGACCTGTATACCCGGTTCATGATTACCCTGCCAGGGAAAGTCGAGACCAACCCTGCGACATGAGGGCATAGTTATAGTAAGAACGAGGATCAGGGCAACAACCGCCAGGTAAAATTTATTGTTTTTCATGCTGTATAGTTTTGAGTTGAGGTTTTATTTCACCAAATCTAGGGGCCGTAGTGAGCGTATTTTTTTAAAAGCGACAGCCAGACAGCTCTGTGCGGCATAAGGAGATTATAGCGGGACAAGTAAAATAATCCGACAATTTGTTCTTCGGTCGCAGGAAAACGTCGTTGGTCGTGAAAAGGTAATATGGCTACTTAAGTCTGGGAAACCACAATAGGGACAGAGGGCATTGAAAACATAGGAAGATCTCACAGAATCTCAATATGATCCTATGAATTAGGTGTTTAAAAAAAATAACTGTTTTGGAAAATAGACATGTCGCAGGTATGCACCGTAGATTCTTAACCAATGGAGATCTTTAGCCAGGGCCACAAACGTATCCATTCTGATTTAGGCGCGAAAGATTTCCGGTGGTTAATCAATATTGCACTTTTATAGCGGATGACAAATCCCAGTGAGGCACCACTTGCGTATAGATCACCATTTTACCAACTTGTAGTTCGAAATAGTATTCATGGGGCAATTGCTCGTCAAACATATGTATGGGATATACGAGATCCCATCCTGCCCGCGTTCTTGCAAAAACCTTCAGGCTTTTTCCGGGGCTAAATAGCTGAGGTGAGTAAATGGTGGCGGTGCTGCCCATCGGCCAAACCCAGACAAGGTCATTAAATATTTCCTCTTTGGAATTATTAAACGTATCGGGGTTGACAGTAATTATCATCGAATCAATTTGTGTTTCCCCGATGTAGTCGGTTACTTTTATTTCGAAATGGTACACGCCCTCCTGAAATCCGGTAACCGGGGTTCTTAAAGAAAACCTGTTTGTAATCGTTACGTTTGATGGACCGGAAATTTTTCTCCATTCCACGGAACGAAAGTTATTATTACTTCCATTCGTAATGCTGGCTCCCAGCATCGCCCAGTTGTAGGGTAAATTGATACTGGTATCGCTAAGCGGACCAATTCGTGGGGCTATATAAGTACCGGGGGGTAATAGGGATGGCATGTTCCGTGGCGATTCCAGGTCTTTCCTACACCCGCCTGTAGAAAGTAAAATTAAAATCGCGATGAGACAAATGGAAAAGGAACGCATAGATCAGGTTTTTACGAAGAATTGTTTCAACGAAATTTTTAGTTTAATTCTTTTGGCTGAGGTAAAAATAATGCCTGGCTAACCCTGTTCCTGGAAAATGCGACTGCGGGCTTTATGTTCCCTGCATAAAGTTGATATGTCGCGATAGGAGCCCGTAACGCAATACTGACGCCCTTGTCTGGGACAAACGTCGTTTGTCGTACAGATCCGGCAAGTTATCGCATTTG
>JAEYVW010000318.1 GCA_023429365.1 Bacteroidota bacterium | reverse complement strand
CGCGACGAGATCGTCACTTTCATCAATGAAAGCAGCCGGGGCATCATCAAACGTTTTGCAAAAGGTAACGGCGATGAAGATAACTCTCTCTGATGCCGGTAAACGTTTTAACCGCGACTGGATATTCCGCCATTTTACTTACAGTTTTGAATCAGGGAAATCCTATGCTATCACTGGTCCCAACGGATCTGGTAAGAGCACACTCCTACAGGTGTTAAGTGGCGGCATGCATATGAATGAGGGCACTATCCAATACTCCATCCAGGATACACCCCGTTCGATTGACACTATTTTTCGACACGTCTCGATCTGCGCGCCTTATCTCGAATTGGTTGAAGAAATGACATTGCGTGAGTTTCTCGAATTTCACCAGGGCTTCAAGCCCTTTTTACAAGGTATAACTATCGACTCGATCATGACCACACTTGGTTTGGAAAAAGCTGTTGATAAGCAAATCCGTTATTATTCTTCGGGGATGAAACAAAGGGTAAAACTGGCGCAATGCGTTTTTTCAAATACGGCTATTGTACTACTGGATGAACCCTGTACTAACCTCGATGCTGCGGGCATGGAACTTTACCAGGCAATGATCCGGGAATATTGTTCAGATCGTCTGGTCGTAGTGAGCAGTAATGACAAAGTGGAATACAGTTTCTGCGACGAGATAGTCAATATCACCGATTATAAGTAAACGGTTTTTTATCACCGGTTGAACTTTGAAAACAGCTACGCTTAATTGATCGCGTCGATAAGTTTCTTTTCACCCACGATCCACACCACATCACCTTCCTCAAATACCATGGTCGATTCAGGATTCAGTATACGCTGACCGCCCCTTTCAATACCCACTACCAGGCCATTGGTGCTGGTGCGAATGCCTGATTCACGTATTGATTTATTGATAAAAGTAGAATCGTGTTCAATGGTAAACTTATCCAGTTCCATCTGGGCATCTTTCTGGCTTTCCACCAGTTTTTTGTCGGGCCTGAGAATGGCATTCATCTTTTTTTCCTGCTGGTCAGTACAGATGATAAACAACTTATCTCCGGGATAGATGCGATCATACTTTTGAGGTGTGGTAATAGTCAATAGCCCCCGCTTGATCATTGCCACATTCACACCGATCAGTTCTCTCCAGCGAAGTTCTTCCAGGGTCTTGCCGATAATACTCACTTCGGGATCCACTTCAAATGTAGTCATGTGTGCATCCCATGGTGCCAGGGCCACATTTCGTTTGCTGGCCTGCTGTTCCAGCAACCTGATCTCTTCCTGTAATTCCCTATCATTGAGATTGGCGATAAAACGGCTTTCAAGTTTATCATATAGTGCCTGTATCTTTTTACGGAACGCAAAGAAAAGCGTGATCATCACGATGGCCGCATAGAATGCAATAGTCAGTGAGAAAAACCTGCTGAGAAGAAATATAATGGAAAACAAAGCCAGGGCAAGTTTTACACCCCGCATCAGTAATATTGGGCCGCGGTACTGTTGCTGTGCATAAATTTTTACGAAAGATTCATTACGTTCATTTCTCACAACCAGTCCCCAAAGGAAAGGCGCCATAAATAATAAGGTAAGAACTGCCGCGGTGATACCGCCAAAGGCGTAGTCAGTATTGGCTGCCACCCATGGCTTTACATAATTCGATGATAGGAAAACAATGGCACCCACCAGCACGGAGAACAAAACCACATTGATCAGGTAGGATTTTAATACCTGCTGAAAATCGCTGGCAGCTGTAATGGTAGTGGCCTCCGAACTATATCGGTTAAGAGATTTTCTCCATTTCTCCGGCAGGCGTTTATCCAGCCATTCATAGAAAGGCGCACCTGCCTTTATCAAATATGGCGTGGTGAATGTGGTGATACCAGATACGGCAACAATGATCGGGTAAAGGAAACTACTGGTGGCACCTAGAGTAACTCCGAGCGCTGCGATAATAAAAGAAAACTCACCGATCTGCGCCAGGCTCATGCCCGTTTGTAGTGACACCTTCAGCGAATTACCCGAGATATAGGCACCAAAACCGGTGGTAATAATTTTTCCGATTATGCAAATCACTGTAATAAGTAGAATAGGCAGAATATAGTTGCCCAGTGTTGCCAGGTCGATCAGCATACCGACTGAAACAAAGAAAATGGCACCAAATAAGTCCTTTACCGGCTTTACCAGGTGTTCGATCCGCTCGGCTTTGGTTGTTTCCGCAAGCAGGGATCCCATAACGAAGGCTCCAAGGGCGGGTGAAAAGCCAACTTTGGCAGCCAGGTAAACCATCAACAGGCACATCGAGATCGAAACGATGAGCAGGGTCTCATCCGACATCAGGTTTCGCGCCTTCTTCAATATGGTCGGGATGAAAAATATACCAGCTACAAACCATAGGATGAGGAAGAAAATTAGTTTCAATACCGATAGCAGCATCTCCGAACCGACAAACTGCTGGCTTACGGAAAGTGTTGTCAGCAAAACCAGGATTGCGATCGTGATCAGGTCTTCCACGATGAGAATACCAAAGACCAGGGTCGCAAACTTTTTCTTTTTTAGTCCGAGTTCCTCAACCGCTTTGATGATAATGGTTGTGGATGACACCGCCAGCGCAGCGCCCAGGTAAATACTGTCCATGGTGGACCAGCCCAAAAGTTTACCACATGCATAGCCCAGGGCCGACATTCCAATAGCTTCCACAAAGGCCGATACTGATGCGGAGCCACCTACCTGTGCAAGTTTCCTAAAACTAAATTCAAGACCAAGGCTAAACAAAAGAAAAATAACACCGATCTCCGCCCAAACGGTAACATTGTCGGTCTCCACGATGGAAGGCAGCCATGTAAAATTGGGGCTTACCAGTATACCCGCAATGATGTATCCCAGCACGAGAGGTTGACGCAGCATCTTAAACACCAGCGTCATAATCGCTGCTGAGCCTAATATCAAAGCCAAATCAGTTATCAGGTTGGGTAAATGATTCATGAATCTTTAGTTGATCGTAAAAATTAAAGCCTGTTGCTACGGAATTGTAATAAAGTGTACCGATGATGCCGGTCGATCGTCGAAGGTCAGTCTTCTACCAGAAATAATGGGACGGAAACAGGTGCTGCAGGTTGTCGTACATCAACATCTCCTTTTCAGCCGCAACAAGGTCTGTCCCGTTGGTAAGGTAGCAGGCAATCGTAATTGCATTTTCTTTAAAAGCTGCAAATGCCGAGATTGAAAGCAGCGTCCTTGTACGAAGGTTAAATACGATGGAATTGTCTCGCTGTTGCTTATTCTCCAGCTCAACGACAAACCCCTTTTTCCATTTCAATCCCGGGGTGGAAACCGTTGGATTTTTCTCTGTGGAAGAGGCATGGCCGGAATATGCGAGGCTCAGAAAACCCAGAGCAAATGCATATATGATCAGCCATTTTTTCATTGTGGCGAAGATAAGGAAAAAATGCAGGTTTGGGAGGACGGAAAGCAGGTCTGACGCTTCCAAAAAAGCTGTAGTAAATGGGTTTATCTTTGGCTTGCAATGAGTAAATTCAGGTCGGTGTACTTCAGGTCAAAGCGCTCACTCAGGTAAAAATTGGTGAGTGATCCTTTAAACATATAAATACCACTGCGAAGATGAACCTGGTGCCACACAAGTTTTTCAAAACCACCTTCCTCACCAGCTTCCAGCAAAAGCGGCATCAGCACATTGCTGATCGCCTGTGATGCCGTGCGGGCAAAACCGGATGGGATATTCGGAACGCAATAATGGATCACCCCGTACTTCATAAAGATGGGATGCTCATGCGATGTTATTTCGGAAGTCTCAAAACAGCCGCCCCGATCGATGCTCACGTCGATCACGACTGCGCCGGGCCGCATATTGCTTACCATTTCCTCCGTGACCACCATGGGCGTGCGCCCGGTTTGGGAACCCAGTGCTCCTACCGCCACTTCACAGGTTTTTAATTGCTTTGCCAGCATCCTTGGTTCGATCACAGAGGTCCAGAGCCGGTGACCAATATTATTTTGAAGCCGTTTGAGACGATAAACGCTGTTGTCAAATACCTTTACGGAAGCACCCAGGGCAAGCGCTGCCCTCGCCGCGTATTCACCTACGATACCTGCGCCGATGATAATGACTTTGGTTGGCGCTATACCGGATATGCCACCGAGCAATACACCTTTGCCGTGATTGGCCGAACCCAGGTATTGTGCAGCGATCAGCATCACGGCGCTACCGGCGATCTCACTCATGCTGCGGACGATGGGATAAGAATCGCTGTCGTCCTTTAAATTTTCGAAAGAGATAGCGGTGATCTTTTTTTCCATCATCGACTCCAGTATCTCTGCTTTCAATACGGAGAGGTGGATCGGGGAAATGATCACCTGGTTCATTTGCAAAAGCGGAAGGTCTTCCTCAATCACGGGAGCACTTTTCACCAGGATGGGCGCCCTGTATACTTCCGCCCTTTCATAAACGATCTTGGCTCCGGCTTCGCTATAGTCTTTGTCCCTGAAGTGCGAGGCATCGCCGGCATTGTGTTCAATTACCACCTGATGACCGTTACTAACCAACACACTTACCGCGTCGGGAGTAAGGGCTACACGATTTTCCTGGAAAGCAAATTCCTTTGGTATGCCGATCATCATCCCTTCAGCATCTGGCTTGACGTCAAGCGTTTCTTCCAAAGTCTCGTACTCGTAGCTAAAGGATGAACTGATCCTTGGTTTTTGCTGGCTCATGAAGTTGGTTAACAGTAGTCTAACTGACTGCGGCCAAAATTAGTTAATTCCCGATTATTCTGAGCTTCCGTTGTGACGATTCCAGGGTATCGATAAAGACGTGGATAGTATCTTCCGGGAAAATTCCCGGTGCCCGGTCAGGCCATTCTACGAAACAGATATGATCGCTGTACAAACAATCCTCTACACCGGCCTGAATCGCTTCCTCTTCATCCTTTAGCCGGTACATATCAATATGAAATATTTTGCCAGCTTCGCCATTGCTGTAGATATACTCGTTTATAATAGAAAAAGTAGGACTCCCTACTACATCCTTCACACCTTTCACATCGCAAAGCGCATGGATAAAAGTTGTTTTCCCTGCACCCATGTTGCCATGAAATGCAAATACTTTCGCGTCCCCGACCGATTTCCAAAACATGGTTGCAGATTCCGATATGTTTTCCAGTGAAAAAACCCATTCCATTACACAAATTTATAAGAATAGCAACCCGGTTGCCAATATTCCTGCCACGAAAATTCCGGCTGTTTGATTACGCCGGTAATTTTGCAACAAGATCACAGGCTTATTGTTATAATACCAAGCAACTATGGAAAAGATTCAATGGAAAGTAGATGGAATGGATTGTTCAAACTGCGCACTCACGATCCGTAAATATTTGGAAAAGCAGGGTATGAGAGATGTTAGGGTCAACTTCGCGACAGGAGATGTAAGCTTTGACAGAAGTGGTATCGTAGGCGATAAGCAATTGGCAGCCGGCATTAAGGACCTGGGTTATGAGATCGTTAATTCACAAGCACCGATATCCAGTTCCAGGCGTCCGTTCCTTGCCACCCACCTGCATCGTTTCCTCTTCTGCCTCCCCTTCACAGCAGTGTTGATGCTACACATGATACCTGGCCTCGATTTACATTGGCTAATGAATCCATGGCTGCAACTCACACTTTGTCTTCCGGTATTCATTGTAGGCATGGAATTTTTTGGAAAAAGTGCCTGGAAAAGTATTCGCAACGGCATACCCAATATGAACGTGCTGATCGCGATGGGTGCTTTAGCTTCTTTTATTTACAGTTTGTACGGAACACTCACCGGGCAGGCTGCCGATTATATGTTTTATGAAACAACTGCCACTATCATTACCCTGGTATTCCTGGGTAACTATATGGAAGAAGCCTCGGTTCGTTCTACACAAAAAGCACTGAACAAGCTGGCCAGCTCGCAAAAAGTAATGGCCAATATGATCGCTTATGACGACCAACACCAGGAACAGGTCTTCGAAGTGGAAAGTGAACAGCTCCGAAGCGGCGACCTGGTCCTGATTAAATCGGGCGAACAGGTACCTGCTGACTGTAAGATCCTTTGGGGTGAAGCGGAAGTAAACGAAGCTATTATCACTGGTGAAAGTATTCCTGTACATAAAACAGGCAAGGATAAACTGATTGGCGGAAGCATCCTGGTAAATGGAACCATCAAAGCATATGTAACCGCTGCGGGTGAGGACACGGTTTTATCAGGTATCATCAAACTCGTAAAACAAGCCCAGGGTGAAAAAGCCCCGGTTCAGCAACTAGCAGACAGGATTAGCGCCATTTTTGTACCCGTTGTACTGGTGATCGCGGCAATTACACTAATTGTAAACTGGATAGTCCTTCAGGATTTCACAAACTCACTGATGCGCAGCATTGCGGTTCTAGTTATTGCCTGTCCATGCGCGATGGGACTTGCTACACCGGCTGCCATCGCTGTTGGTCTCGGTCGCGGTGCAAGAAATGGTATCCTGTTTCGCAATGCCCGAAGCCTGGAACTTTTTAAAAATATCCAACAGGTCGTGTTTGATAAAACCGGCACGCTGACAACGGGTGATTTTAAAATAAGTGACTGGCATTTGGAAAATAATAGTATAAGCGCTGACGAGTTTAGGAAGATTATCTACTCCCTTGAAAAATATTCAAACCACCCTATCGCAAAAAGCATCAGCAAAGAATGGAAAACAAAAGATGAGATCCGTTGGAAATTCATTGAAGAAATAAAAGGGCTTGGGATGCAGGCCAGGGATAAAGAAGGTGATATCTATAAGGCCGGCTCTTACAAGATCGCTGAAAAGTATACCAGCGACAACAGTCATAATGTTTACCTGGTAAAAAATGACCAGTTCCTGGGATGGATCGATGTAAAAGATGAAATAAGAGCAGAAGCTAAGCAGGTGATTGACTACCTGCATTCGAAAAACATTAAGACTATACTATTGAGTGGAGACC
>JAEYVW010000258.1 GCA_023429365.1 Bacteroidota bacterium | reverse complement strand
CAGGCAGTTATCAATATTTTGAAGAAATACAAAAGAATCAAATAACAAGGCAAAATATTCATCTGGAAACTTCATCTGTAAACCAGATACCATGCTGAACGAAAAGCCAATTGGGATCGTGCAAATGGGTTGCCTGGCAGTCCTGGTGATTATTTCATCATGTGTAAAAGAATATAGCTACGAAGGAGGCAATCAGTCGCCTACCATCATCGACACTACGCAACCACCAGCACCTGATACTTCTACCGTTGATGTATTTCCGCCCTGTGCTGCCTGTGAAGGGCATGACAAGTTTGAGGAGAACCGCTGGAGCTTCTGGGCTGGTAGCTCTTTTGTGTGCGGTATCATCGATACTGCCATCGTGAATCCTGACAGAACAGCACTCACTTTTTTTGGCCCGACAGCCTGTTCAAGTGATACCAGCTTGGCGATCTCCGTCTACCTCTCTCCAAATGTTTTAAACAAGTCCTATCAGGACCTGGTTTCAAGCTATGTAGCATTCCATTTTACCGCAAAGGGTTCGCCTGTATTCGTATTGACAAGTCGCTGGGGGAATCCATTTACAGTTACCATTGACAGTTATGACTATCAGACTAAAATGAGTTCCGGTACCTTTACCGGCATCGCGTTTAAGGCCGACGGAAACCCATTACTGGTACATGACGCGAAATTTAAAGTCAGGTTACATTGATAATTCCATTCAAACATGAATGACAAACGAATACTTTCAAATATCAAAACGAGTAGTATGAAGTGCAAAGTCTTACTGAAAAGAATTAGTTTTTTGATACTCATGTTTGGCCTGATATGTATCGATCTGGCAGCACAAACAAACCCTGTTCGTATGGCTGTAGCAGGTGTCACTCATGGTCATGCCGGTTTTATCCTGGGTCGTCCGCCGAAACCAGATGTTCAGGTGGTCGGGATCTTTGAGCCTAATACCGATCTTGCAAACAGGTATGCTGAAAGTTTTAAGTTCGATAAAGCACTTCTTTATACCGACTTTAAAAAAATGCTGGATGATGTGAAACCAGAAGCGGTCTTAGCTTTTGGTTCTATCTACGACCACATGATGGTGGTGGAAGCCTGTGCACCCCGGGGCATTCATGTTATGGTCGAAAAACCGCTTGCCACCAATCTCAAACATGCTTTAAGAATGGAGGCACTTGCAAGAAAGCACAAGATCCATTTACTCACCAATTATGAGACATCCTGGTATGCCACAACAGAAAAAATATATCGACTGGTCAATGATAGTAATTATGTTGGCAATATCAGGAAAATGGTAATTCATGACGGGCACAAAGGGCCAAAAGAAATCGGTGTGAACAAAGAGTTTCTCGACTGGCTCACTGACCCGTTACAAAATGGTGGTGGCGCACTGATCGACTTTGGATGTTATGGCGCCAACCTGTCGACCTGGCTAATGAAAGATGAAAAACCAATATCGGTAACTGCGGTAACACAGCAATTCAAACCAGGCATCTATCCAAAAGTAGATGATGAAGCCACGATTGTAGTCGCCTACCCTTCTTCTCAATCCATCATACAGGCTTCCTGGAACTGGCCCTTCAGCCGCAAAGACATGGAAGTATATGGCGAAACAGGCTACCTGATAGCGGTCAATGGTGGTACACTTCGTTTGCGTAACAAAGAGTCGGAACCTGAAAAATCAATGCAGTTGACAGCTGCTGAATTGGGAGTTTATGAAGATCCCATCTCCTACTTTGCCGATGTGCTACGAAATAAAATACAGGTGCCGAATAATGGACTTTATTCTCTCGAAAATAATGTCATGGTCATGCGTATCCTCGACGCCGCGAGGGAATCGGCCCGGACAGGTAAAACGATTGTACTCAAAAAATGATCCTGGATGGGAGCATGAATTAATTTGTTACGCAATTGACAGAAACTATCTATGCCCAATCGACTAGTGATTGCAATAGTTATCCACCGGGAAACTGTCCCGTAAATATGACTCTCATTAACAGTGGTGGAAAATTCGGGTTATTCAGCAATACTAACCCGCTGATGTCTTGCATTGCTGGCTACATAGAGCGCAAAGGCTGCGATCGCCAGGTCTTTCAACATGTTGGCAAGTGTTTGTTGGCTGTTCTCTACGCTGCTTGCATCCCTGAAATTGGGCCAGTGGATGGTGATGATAAAAATTAACAACAAAGCCGCAAGCAAATAACCGGCAATCGCTACGAAACGGTTTGTGATAAAAGAGATCGCCGCCAGGATGAACGCCACACCAACAAAATAAACCCATAGTTCCCCTCCAGGTAAAAAAGGAGGAACAAAATTGGCAAAAACATCAGGGTACCTGAAATGTTGAATGCCAAATAGGATCATTACTACTGCCAGCAGCCAGATGGCCAGGCGCGACACGATGTGTTGATTCCTGTGATTCATAAAAAGAGCTTTTGTACCATTAAGTTACGCACTTTCTGCGACTATGCAGTTTCATATTTTCGCACAGCATGTGCAGAGTAATATAGTATTAGAATCTTGACAATGTTTCCGAAAGAGAAGCTAAACCTTATCCAGCTCGACAGACCGCAGTTCCTTCAATTTGTAGAGCACATCTTCGAGGCGGTTTTTGGGAATCCCGATCTGCATGGTACAAAACAAATTCATTTCCTGCTTCATCACCCGGCAGTCAAACTGTTTACAGATCATCATTACGTCGTTCATCTGCGTATAATCAAATTGTAAACGGTACGGAACAAGAACAGGCTTTTGTACCAGTGGAGTAACCTGCAAAACCAATGCAGCGGTTGTTTTGTAGGCGTTGATCAATCCAGGCACACCTAGTAATGTACCACCAAAATAACGTACCACGATGATCAGTACGTTTGTTGCCTGCTTGCTGTCTATCTGTCCGAGGATGGGGCGACCCGCGCTTCCTGATGGCTCTCCGTCATCACTGACACGAAATGTAGATCCATCGAGCCCGATACGATAGGCAAAACAATGATGCGTTGCTTTGGGATGATCTTTTTTTACAGCAGCCAGCTTTTCTTTAAACTCATTGATATCATTTACAGGAAAAGCATAACCAATAAACTTGCTACCCCTGTCCCGGAACTCCGCGGTGGCTGGTTGTTCGATCGTAAAATAATAATCGGGATTCATGGTTGTTTGTTCAGAGATTTTCATGCACGGGTACAAAATATTCGATCGTATCGCTTAGCAGATTTATTTCGTCTGCTTTCTTTGCCGCTGATAACTCGGGCGCTGGCAAACCCTTGACTGCATGTCCCGCTGCAAATAATTCGCGGTTGCTGATTACACGGGCTTCATCCCACACACCGGCGTCGATAAATGATTGCAAAAGCCTGGCTCCACCTTCTACCATCACACTCTGGATTTTCATTTGGTACAAAGCATTACAGACCTGGTGCACCAGTTCTGAATCAGTGGCGACCTGGTAATAGGCCGGATTACTTTTTTCATCATGCCGGATTGTGTTAAAAAT
>JAEYVW010000197.1 GCA_023429365.1 Bacteroidota bacterium | reverse complement strand
ATTTTGCCTGGTCGCCATTTTCAATTCTTCAAACCAGGCGGCGGCGGTATCAGTAAACTCCGATTGCGAAAAGCAGATCTGGTGCATCTTTAGGACCAGCACAAGGACAACCAGGTATTTCATCGTATTAAGTTAAATAATATACGTTGAAACAGGCGATGGAAGTCCTAAAATATATGTTCCTGCTACCGAAGTGGGTGACGGGTTTAAAATTTCGCCAGTTTTTCTACGGCCTTTTCAAGTGTTTCTGTTTTCTTTGAAAAGCAGAAACGGATTACTTTATTGTCGGTGCCGTTTTTATAAAAGGCGGAAACAGGAATAGTAGCGACACCCAGTTCACGGGTCATGCGGATCACTAATTCGGAATCCTTTTCATCACTGATACGATCATACCTGGCGCAGATAAAATAGCTCCCGCTGCTATTGAGTAAAGTAAACCGGGTATTTTGCATCAACCCTATAAAATGATCCCTTTTTTGCTGCATAAACGAAGCAAGTGATAGATATGTTTCCTCATTCTGAAGAAAACGAGTCAGTGCAACCTGTGAGGGCGAGTGACAGGAAAAACAATTAAACTGGTGCACTTTTCGAAACTCATTCATCATCTCCGGTGAAGAAATGCAATAACCCAACTTCCATCCCGTGCAGTGGTAAACTTTGCCAAATGAAAAACAAACAAAACTTCTTTCCAGCAAATCCGGGTAACGCAGTATGCTTTGATGTGATATGCCATCAAATACCAGGTGTTCATATACCTCATCACTAAGGATCAGTATACGCGTTCCTTTTACAATTGATCTTAATTCCGCGATATCATTTTCACTCAGCACCGCCCCGGTCGGGTTATGCGGACTGTTCAGCATGATCATCCTTGTTTTTGGTGTTATTTTTCTCCTCACTTCCTCCCAGTTGATTTTGTATTCGGGGAATTCAAGATCAACCAAAACCGGCACGGCACCATTGATCTCAACATTTGGAATATAACTATCATAACCCGGTTGAAAAATGACGACTTCGTCGCCTGGTTTCAATACGGTTGTCAGCGCCGTATATATAGCGTATGTAGCTCCGGGGGTAATCGTTATTTGCGAACCCGGATCCACCTCAGTGTTATAAAGGGATTTCACTTTTGCGGAAAGTGTCTCTCTCAGGGGTGCATATCCCTGCATAGGTGTGTACTGATTGTAACCCGACCTCATGGCTTCATTTACCAGGCTAATCAGTTCATCATTCATTGGGAAATCCGGGTAACCCTGGCCGAGATTTACAGCCCGGTGTTCTGCAGCCAGGGCGCTCATCACCGTAAATATAGTGGTACCCACATTAGGTAATTTGCTCTTTATATCTAAAATCATGATCGTATATAAAAGATAGAATGAATAGACTAGGAGTCCTTTCTTCTAAACTGTTCTTTAATTTTCTTTGGAAGAGACTCTAACACCAGGTCATAAGAATGATCAATCCATTCCTTTAATAGCCTGGAAGGGACCGAACCATCTACGATGATCGTATTCCAGTGTTTTTTATTCATATGGAATCCCGGTGTTACACAACTGTATTGTTCTCTCAACTCAACGGCTTTTTCGGGATCACACTTTACATTGAACTTTAGTGTTTCTTCATCCAAACCGGTTAATAAAAAGACTTTCCCGGCTACTTTGTAAACCAGGGTATCGGGTCCAAAAGGCAGGGTTTCTTCCACCCCTTGTTTTGAAAGGCAATATTCCCGGAGCGCTTCGATATTCATAAATAGGTAATTCTACTAAGATAAGTTACGTGTAAGTCCTTAATACACCGATAATAAATTTTTTACTACCGTGGCATTTCCGCCACAGAAAAAAAGGTCTGTTTTTTGTTGATCAAAATTGACACTTTTGTTGATTGCAATTAATCCTTTTTTTATTTATACCCAACAGTTGATTTCTATACCCCTTTTTATAATATTGTGGGGTACAACTGTAAAAGCCAATACCTGGGATTACCCGGCCGGGTGACCTGCCTTCAAAGACATCAATACATGAACCCTACAAAGAACCTACTACTGGCAGTGTTATGCTTTAGTTGCATAACTGTACTGTGTAACGCGGTACATGGACAGGTAGTAGCAGGGATCAGCGCCAACGGAAGAATAATGATCCATGGTGATACGATCAATGTTTGCAGGGGAGGAACCATTGCATATGAAAGCCTGGCCCAGGGTTCTTCAGAAATAAACTGGCAATTCAATAACGGCGTACCAACAACAGGCACTGGCGCGGGTCCAATTACCATTACTTACAACAACAATGGATACGATACCACTTTTCAAAAAGTGGGTTCTGGTGCATTCTCTGATTCCATGTTTATAATTATCAGGGTAGCCGACGAAAAACCTATAGCGGGATTCAACTTTACGCCGAATAATATTTGCGGTAACGAGGAAATTCAGTTTACCAACACCACTACCAACGGGGAGCCGTTCTCTTTCCTCTGGGATTTGGGTGACGGGACCGCCAGCGTTGAACCTAACCCGACACATCGGTATCTCGATGCTGTTGGAACCGGTACCCAAACCTTCCAGGTCAAACTCATAGCCACCAACGCAAACACATGTGTGGATTCTATTACCCACACCGTCACCATACGCAGTGTACCCGACGCCTCAGTAACAAAGGTCGACCCCGCAGTAACGGAGGGTGTATATATGGATACTACAAGTTTTCGTGTCTGCCATGATGAAACGTCTTTCAACTTTAGTTTTACAAATGGTTCTACTACGATCGCCACCAATAGTTCCTACACTATTTCCTGGGGGGATGGATCGCCTGATACAACATTTGCAAGCTGGCCGGCAGGTGATACTATCACTCATGTTTTTCCCGCCGGTAGTTCCACGATGACGGTTCAGGTTCTGGGAAGCGGCGGTTGTATTGGTATCAAGCACTATATTGTATACGTCGGCGCTTTTCCATATGGTACCATCACGCCGCAAAGCAGTACCGAAATATGTGAAGAGGATTCATTGACATTTGACCTGTCCAACACAGCCGATAATTCTGTTGGAACTTCTTATATATTTTATATCAATGATTTTTCGGAAGGCCAGTTTTTTCAACATCCAGCTCCTCCAACGATCGGTCAGCGGTTTCTAAAAAGCTCCTGTGGTTATCGTAGCGATGATGAAACCGGTCTCTATACAAATGCACTCGGGGCATACTTACTCGTGCAAAATCCATGTGGGGTAAACAGTTCATCTGTGGTGCCGATATATGTTTCCGGTAAGCCGCGGCCAACCATGTATATTTCTGATACCCTTTCCTGTGTCAATGCAGAATTGAGCCTTATCAATACATCCGGATTCGGAAATATTATAACACCATCCGGAGGCTTCGATGCTACCTGCGAGGACAGAGGCATGAGTGTATGGGAGGTTTCACCATCTTCGGGCTATACTATTGTCTCGGGCACAATGGGATCGACCAATGGAAATATCAACAATCCACTTGCCTGGACCGGCGGTTCGGATTCATTATATATCCTGTTTACAAGTCCCGGCACCTATTCTGTAAAAATGTATGTGGGTAACGAACGCTGTGGTATGGATAGCGTCACACGGACCATTGAGGTCAGGCCGATGCCCGCTATCACTGTAATTAATGATACTTCCATTTGTAGTGGTGAGACGATCCATCTTGGCGGTGATGAAGTACCTGGCATAACATATCTATGGAGTCCGGCTATAGGACTGAACGACTCCTCACTGGCCAATCCAACAGCTACCCTGGTTTACGACGGCGCTGCTCCTGACACGACAATAAAATATTTTCTGTATGTGACGGGCAGCGTGTGCGACTTTGTTGATTCGGTTATATTAACTGTGAATCGAATCCCTGATGTGGTCATTAGCTCTTCATCAACTGAGATCTGCGCGGGTGATAGTGTTGTATTGAACGCAAGCGGAGCTGAAACATATACCTGGTCGCCAGCAACCACACTTATCAGCCCCGACGGTTCTTCTGTTGTGGCTAAACCGTTATCAACAACCGAATACCTGCTTTCTTTTATTGATGCTAATGGCTGTACGGGGGAGCAATCCATCACCATTACAGCACATGAAAATGCCATAGCGGATTTTGAAATGGCACCACCGCAGCTTTGTACCGGTCAATCAGTGATGGTTGCAAACAACTCATCAAATGCGGATAGCTATCAATGGCATTGGGGCGACGGTACCATCGATAATTTTGCGAGTGGACAGCATGCGTACGGTGCCGCAGGAGTATTTGATATTTCACTTGTTGCAACAAAAACAAATACCTCGGGATTTGTTTGTCGCGATACATTGATTAAACAAATTGAAGTTGTCAATCAAATCACGGCACAGATCGAAACAATTGATGAAGCAAGGTGCGCACCCTATAATATGACTGTGAATGCAGGCAACGCAACCGGCGCTTCTCGAATGGAATGGACTTTTTATGACAGCAGCGTGGCGCCCGGCGAGTTTCATTTTGAAGGCACTTCAGCTTCGTATGTCTATACAAACCCAGGAAATTATGCGGTACGACTGGTGGTACACACAGCGGAAGGTTGCAGTGATACAACAATCTATGAGTTTATGGTGATTGGCGCGCCAGTCACTACATTCCAACCACGCGATATAAAAGTTTGTACAAACGATACTACCATTCAATTCGTGGCAGAAACGATATCTGGTGGTGGGGAGGGATTAACCTATCAATGGTTTGTCAATAGTAACCTGGCAGGCAATGGCAATTCAATAAGTTGGCATTTCCAGAGTGGCCCGGGCAATCTGCCTGAACAATTCGATATCCGGCTTGAAGTTGAAGATGGCCAGGGTTGCGGCGCGGCAGTGACCACGGGTACTGTTACCCTTAATAGCATTCCTGTACCGAATATCGAAGTGAGCCCCGCACTGGTGCAGCAACAACCGAACTACGAGTTCAGCTTCCGTGACCTGAATCCTTCTTCACCCAATATGACCTATACCTGGTATATGGGGGACAGGTCCATGCAAACAAGGAACGGGCAACAGGTTACTTACCAGTATGGCGACACAGGTACTTTTAATGTGAAACTGGTCGTAACCGATTTTGCAGCCGGTTGCAGTGCGACGGATTCGATAAACGTCACCATATTATATCTCCCTGGTTATATCCAGGTACCAAATGCGATTTGTCCAGGCTGCAGCAACCAGTCCGTAAGGAAATTTTTACCGCTTGCAAAAGGTTTAAGGAAATACCGGCTTACGATCTACACTTCCTGGGGTCAGAAAATATTTGAAACAACAAGTCTTGATGCCGACGGATCACCCAATGTGCCATGGGATGGAACATTAAACGGGAAACCCCTGCAACAGGATGTTTATAGTTGGCAGATCGAAGGAATATTTATAAACGGCACGGAATGGAAAGGCATGTTGTATCCAGGAAAGAATAAACCGGTAAAAGCAGGTTTTATCACGGTGATCAAGTAGCGAGCTATGAGAAAAATGTATTTAATTAAAAATATTGCGGTGTTGGTTTTGGTAGTATTACTGCAATACCAGGCTGTGCAGGCACAGGACCCTGTGTACTCACAAGCTTATCTCGCACCGATCAACCTAAACCCGGCTGCTACAGGTACCGGTGATTATGATCTGCGGGTAAGCGCGTTGTATCGTCGTCAATGGTGGTCGATACCTTCACAAATGAACTACATGGCTTTTTCTGTCGATAAATTTCTCCCCGGCATCAACAGTGGTATCGGCCTGCTGGCTACTAACAGCGATGAAGGTTACCTCAAGAAAACCGGGATCTATGGCTCATATTCCTATACTATTTGTGCCGGAACAGCCAGTGCTGCAGAGAATGGCGGTAATCCAAGATGGTTTTGGACCGGGGGCCTTCAGTTTGGAGTAGGACAATCGAGGATCAACTACGACAAACTCGTTTTTGCAGATGAACTGGATATACGAGGGGTTATTCCCGGTGCCATCTCGTCTGCCGATCCCGCTATCAACAGCGGAAAGCTTTATCCCGACTTTGCTGCAGGGATGTTTTTTAATTATAACTTTACAGAGAACAGCAGGCTGCTTCTTGGCTTAAGCGGCCATCATATCAATCGACCGGATGAATCGCTGACGGGCACTTCGGATAGCGTCAGGAGCCAGCTCCCCGTGAGATGGAGTGGTAATATCATGTATAGCTATACCAATCCCGAACAGACTTGGTCGTATAGTCTTGCGTTCCTTGGTTACAGGCAGGCCAACAATAGTAGTTACCAGGCGGGCGTGGAAATTACCCAAAACCAGGTTGATGTTAGTGTGGGGTTGTGGTACCGCGGTAGCGTCAATTTCCGGGATATGAATACGGTGGCGCTAACAGTATCATTTAATATTTCAGGTAGAGACAACAATAAAAACAAATTGCGTGTCGGTGTAGGGCATGACGCGCAGGTGGGCAAGAATGCTTACTCCTATACAGCCGGCAGCTCCGAGATCGGTTTTGTATGGGATCACAACACTTATGAGCAAAGTGGTGACAATCCCTGTAAGCCGCGGGTCAATAGCCAAAGCGCCTGTCCCATACGATTTTGATTTAGTCCGTTAAGATCGCGCTGGCTTCAATTTCAATCATATAACCTGGCTCGATAAGGGCGCTCACTTCCACCATCGTATTACATGGCTTTATGTCTTTGAAAAATTCACTATGGGCGCGACCATATTCCTGCCATTTAGAAATATCCGTTACAAACATTCTCACTCTTACCACATCTATCCTCGAAGCGCCGGCTTGTGCCAACACCTTTTCTATTTTTTGGTAAATAAAACGGGTTTGTTCATATGGATCATTTTCTCCTACAACCTGCCCGTCTTCCCCGCTGGCCACTGTACCGGTGACTTCAAT
>JAEYVW010000181.1 GCA_023429365.1 Bacteroidota bacterium | reverse complement strand
GCGCATCATTGGCGGTGATATCGTAATGGCCTTTGATGAATGTCCGCCAGGTGGCAGTGATTTTGAATATGCAAGGGTGTCGATGGAACTCACACACCGATGGCTCGACCGGTGCTGGGAACGCTTCCACGCTACACCTGATAAATATGGCTACACACAAAATCTTTTCCCGATCGTACAGGGTGGCACTTTCAAGGATCTGCGAAGACAGTCATGTGAATACATCGCTTCAAAAAACGCAACCGGTAATGCGATCGGCGGCCTGAGCGTGGGAGAGCCCGAACCAGTGATGTATGAGATCTGCGACTGGTGTTGCGATCATTTGCCCAGGGATCGTCCCCGGTACCTGATGGGCGTGGGTACACCGTGGAATATCCTGGAATGTATTGGTATGGGTGTCGATATGTTCGATTGTGTGATGCCAACCCGAAACGGAAGAAACGCCATGCTTTTTACGACAAAAGGGGTTTTAAATATCGACAATAAAAAATGGGAGCTGGATTATTCACCCATCGATGAAGACCTTGATTGCGAAGTAAGCCAGTATTACAGCAAAGCCTACCTGCGGCACCTGATGAAGGCGAAGGAATTCCTGGGGCTTACAATAGCCAGCATTCATAACCTGGCATTTTATCTCTGGCTGGTAAAGGAAGCCAGAATACATATAGAGAATGGTGATTTTGCCAGTTGGAAATCCACCATGGTCGAGAGGCTGAAGACGAAATTATAATTTGTAGATCCCGTTTTTGATCGCATAGAGAACAAGGCCCACCCGCGACTGCACGTTTAATTTTTTCAACAGGTCGTCGCGATAGCCGTCTACGGTGCGGGGACTAACCTGCATTTTAGCAGCAATCTCCCGGTAAGTCATCTCTGTGCAGGCATATTGCAGGAAAAGTTGTTCACGGTCGGTCAGTGTTGCGATCGATGACATGACTTTTGCATCCGGTACGTCATTTCTAACATAACCAAACATTTTGTTGCTGACCAGCTCGTTCATATAGTAACCGGAATCCCGGATACTGTCGAGGGCCTGTTTAAAAACAACAGGTTTGCTGTCTTTTAAAATATAACCGCGGGCGCCTTCCTTTAGCATGCTGATCACTACTTCATCATTATCCATCATACTTAGCACCAGTATTTTTATAGCCGGGGCATTTGTCCGGATCCAGGCAGCGGTTTCAAACCCATTCATTTCCGGCATTGTTACATCGAGTAGAATGATATCGGGCTGGGGATGTTGTGCCAGCTGGCGAATAAAGTCCCTGCCATTATCCGCTTCGAAAATCACGGAGTAACCCTCAAAAGAACGAACCAGGGAAGCCAGGCCATTGCGGAGCAGGGCGTGGTCATCCACCAGTGCTAATTTGGTTGTAAGATCAGGATTCGACATCTTTCTTTATTGTAATCGTTACCATTGTGCCTTTCTCTTTTTCACTTTTTATTGCCAGTTCCGCGTTGATCATCTTTGAACGGCTACGGAGGTTTTGCAGACCGATACCACCGGGGTTTCTTCCCACATCAAAACCTTTTCCATTATCACGTATCCGGACAACAATTTTATCGTTTTCCTTTTTTACTTCCAAATGTATGGTATCAGCCCCGGCATGACGAATGATATTATTGATCACTTCCTGTACCATGCGAAAGAGAATGATCGGTTTATCCTGGCCCAGTTCCGGCAGGTTGTTATCGTGTTCAATGAAAGTTTTGAATTTACCTGACCGTTGCAAACTGTTTAGTAATTTTTTTACGGGACTTATCCAGCCATGACGACGGATATGGTCTGCATCAAGGGAATGACTCAGGTGCCTGAGGTCGGTGATGGCTTTCTCCATCCATTCGTCCATCTGGTTTATTTTCTCACGGTCATTTGGCGAATCGAGCGTATTCAGGTTGATCCGTACCAGGCTCAATACCTGGCCGATATTGTCATGGATCTCCTGGCTTATTTCACGGAATGTATGCTCCTGTATTTCCAGCTTAGACTTCAAAAGGGTTTGCTCAAACTCGATATTCATGCGCTCCTGTTCGAGCAACAGTTTATTTTTTCTTTTCAGGTAAATGCGGAACAGGAAAAGAACCGAAATGACCAATAGTAAAATGAAAAGGCTGATCGAAATGACCGTAACGATGATATCTACTTTCTCTTTTTGCATAAATAAAATGCCCTGATAAAACAGCCATACATGAATATACTCATTAACTGGGGTATCAGGCGGTATAGTTTCTGGCCAAAGATAGTAGCCTGGTAAGCCAGAAGGTACTTGTACAGCGCAAATGAAATATTAACTACCGGGAAAAAAACAACAAGGCCAATGGTGATCCAGATCACCGGTTGCCATTTTTTTTCTTCGGCCGCATGGTCCAGTTTGAAATAATTAAATAAAAACAACAGCCCGCAGAGTGTGATCAGGAACCCGGCCGCTAAAGAAATATAATTATTATAAACCTGGATAGGCTGAATCCAGATAAAGCAGGTAATAGTACCGACCAGAAACAATGTGAGCAGGCTTCCGATCAATGGACGCGCACCCGCATTGAATGGTATACGGTAATAGAACATGGCAAAGAACAAGGCTGAGACCGGGTTGTAAATATTATAGATCACACCTGTTGACAAGTGGGTATTTGTGCGCAGCAGGATAAAAACAATCAGCTCCTGCAGGAAAACGATAAGAAGATACCAGGGGAATAAGGAAAGCAGCCTGCTTTTTAATTCTCTCCGGTACCAGAAACCAACAAGAGAACTAACCAGCAGGCATGCGAGATAAATGAAATGTAAGAGCATTCAATCAGGGATTTAAACCTCCTGCATTATACGGGTCCTCCTCGTCTTTGGGATCAGGATCGTCTTTCCCGTCCAACCTCGTGGGCTTGAGTACCGGTTTGCCATCTTTGTAGGGCCACAGGATGGTAGTGATGCGACCAGCGTTCTCGTGACCGTCGGGATAGACTCCCAGGCATATTCTCAGTTCATCTGCAGCGGGCATTATTTTGTTGAGCCAGCTCATCAGCTCTGTGGAAGTAAAAGAAATACTTTGAGTTTGTTTACCGGGATCGATTCCGGCCTGTTTCAAAAACCTGAGCCAGGCTTCAACCATCATGTTGGCCTCAGCTACTGGGATGGGATGATTTTTCATTGTTTAGTAGTTTGGGTGTTTATGCGGGAAGTTATTGCACTTGTGGCTATTAGCAATGAATTAGCTTTAAAATGGGTGAAAGAACGGGCATGGAGGGGGTGAAAACACGGGGTTAAAATTGGGTCTTTTGACGCTTGTCTTTCGTTTATGGCCATCTGACCTTTGTAAAGAGGGTCTCTCAAGAACCATTGACCATTAAACCTTAATTTAAACAGACCCTATCCGGACACATACACCTGCCGCATTTTTACCTTTTTCAGCGGCAGGTTTTTTTATAAACGCTTAGTCCCGGAAATATTAAAAAAATTAGCTTCGTAATCAATACCGCAAGGTATTAGGTAAAGCTCTCCCTGGTAGCTCCGCACCTGAACCCACATTTTTGGCAATTATTCAGGACAGGTCTTGTTTTTTCTTGCAAGTTCTCACTGGTTTATTTACACCTTATACTATTCTTATGCAAAAGAAGCTCGCCTTGTGTGTCGGCATCAACAATTATCCTGGTACCGGAAGCGACCTGTCAGGTTGTGTAAATGATGCCCGCGACTGGGGGAAAGTATTAGCCCAGCATGGTTTTAAAGTTACCCAGCTTCTCGACAAACAGGCGACGCGGAAAAATATTCTCGACGCCATACGTTCACTCGTAAGCCAGGCTATCAAAGGAGATTCGATCGCCTTCCAGTATTCAGGTCACGGTACCTATATTCCCGATCGCGACAATGATGAGCTTGACGGTACTGATGAATGTCTTTGTCCGTATGATATTGACAGCAAAGGTCCAATCAGCGACGATGAACTGAATGATCTTTTTACTGCAAAGAAGAATGGGGTGAAGATGGTTTTGTTTTCCGATTCCTGTCATTCGGGAACGGTCACCCGCTTCGCGGAAATTAGTACACCTCCCACCACAACAGGAAGGAACGCGCCGGTTAGAAAAGTAAAGTTTTTGCCACCTGCTACGTTTCTTTCAAAAAGAGAACTTGCCAAACTGGGCACCACCCGTGTTTTCAGAAGCACGTCACCACCGGGACGCTATGGAAGCTTGCTTATGTCGGGTTGCCAGGACTATGAATACAGTTATGATGCCTGGTTTAGAAACCGGCCCAACGGGGCATTCACCTTTGTAGCGCTTCAGGCTTTGAAGCATTTAAAAGCGGGGGCCACTTACCAGGACTGGTATCGTGCGATTCGCAAGATCCTGCCATCGCAGCAATACCCGCAGTCACCCAATCTTTACGGATCCAGGGCAATGAAAAACTGGAAGATATTTTCATAGCGTTAAGATGGAAGTCGTGATGATTATTTATTGAATATTTCGCACATAAACTATACAGACTATGATAGCTCAAATTTTTAAACCCAGGTATGTTTTATACCTGCTGTTAGTGCTGTTATTTTTTTCCTGCCGGGTAACGCTGGTGCCTGAATACAACGCGCAGCTGGAAGAACAGATCGCGAAAGCTGCCAAGGCCAATGATAAATTGTATATCGATATGATGGATCTCACAGAAACCGCGCGGACCTATGAAAAATTCAGTGAACGTTACAATGAATTAGAATCGGAGATTAATTCCATCATGCTCAAAAATGAGGCGCGACCGAAGAATTCGGATTTCCTGGTGATCAATAAAAACCTGAAAGAAGCATTTGAAGAAGCCAAATCTTACCACAAGGAAAGCGGGACGCTTAAAAATGGTGAGATCAAAGCCTACCAGGCCAGCCTGGCGGGCTTCTGGAAGCCGCTTTATATCGCGGAGATCGCTTTGAAGCCGGCAAAAAGGTAGTGAGTGATTGAGCCAGAAGTATGTAGTCAGAATTATCACAACAAAATAATAGTATATGGCTTTCGATATGAATGAAGTGGTTGCTCAAATGCTGGGAGCGATCAAAACAACAGTAAAAGATGACTGGAAGCTTGTAAAGGATTCAGCCGGTTCGTTTTTACAAAGTCGTAAGGATCGTCTTGAATTGCTGGCCAGTTTGCGGGTGAACAATGAGATCAGCAAGAAATTTTTTCTGAAACGTATGGAGGATGAAAGGAAAATACTGGAGTCAGAACTACATGCCGTTGCCATCCTCACCAAAGCCATGGCACAAAGGGCGGCGAATGCAGCGATCGATGTACTGGGTAAAGCAGTAGACAAGTTGATCCCGCTATAAGATTGGCTATTCCGCCAGCAGTTTAATCCCTGATTTAGTCAGTTCTATTTTGCGTTGTTTGTAGAGTGCGCCGGTTGTCATCTTGAATGTTTTTTTGCTCATGTCAAAAAAAGAATAGATCTCTTCAGGCGATGATTTGTCGTGGTAGGGGAGATAACCGTCATTTTCCTTCAACAGGCGTAATATTTTTTCACTCTCGTCCTCTACCCGTTCATAACCGGGTTTACCCGCCACCACGTCTATTTTATTTCCCGGTAAAATGGTTTTGACAAATCCCTGGAAACGGTCACCTATCCTGATATCGCGAAAAACTTCATTGAAATGCAGGATGCCGGTGTGACGGTTATTGATAATGACTACATAACCCAGGTCACTTTGCCGGTACACCAGCAGGTCAACAACATCTTTTTCTTTTACCGTCAACTCATCATTGGAAAGAGAAGGCTCGATCCTTTCTGTAGCGGCCAGCCGGCCGGTACGTTCGTCTTTATAAATTTTGACCAGGTATTCACCACCCGGGCGCATAAAACTTATTTGTTGTGATTTGGGTACGAAAATATCCTTCATCAAACCCCAATCCATAAAGGCGCCCTGTGGTGTAGTGTTCACCACTTTTAAACGAACGATGTCGCCCAGTACTCCCCGGGGTTGCAGGGTGGTGGCAATGACACGATCCTCGCCATCATGATAAAGAAATACTTTTAGTTCATCACCTATGCGGGTACCTGGAGGTACAAACCGGCGGGGAAGTAATATGCCCTCGGCGCCATCGTCGAGAAAGACGCCCATTTCTTTTTGCTTAATAACTTTCAGGGTATTGTATTCGCCGATTTTTATCATGTGATCCAATTTCACAACAAAGGTAACGGTACCCGGACTTTCATCTGCGAACATCCGGCGATACAGATACCAAATTTCACAAATCATTCCCTAATAATTCTTTTCCTTTGCATGGCGCATGAAGAAGATCGACTGGTATATACTTAAGAAATTCCTGGTAACTTTTGTGTTTTGTATGCTGCTGTTCATGGTTGTAGCAGTTGCAGTCGATACCAGTGAGAAAGCTGATGATTTTGTAAAAACGGGGCTCAGCACTTATGAACTCATTAACCAGTATTATCTTGGGTTTGTTCCTTTTATCTGGGGACTGCTATTCCCACTTTTTGTCTTCATTTCGGTGATCTTTTTCACCAGCAGGATGGCAACCCGTTCGGAGATCATCGCCATATTGGCCAGTGGTACCAGCTACAACCGGATGTTGCGACCTTACCTGGTGGGTGGTGTTTTGCTGGGGCTTATATTGTGGCTGGGCAACCGTTACCTGATCCCCCGCGCCAACGGTATACAGGCCACCTTCAAAGCCAACTATCTCGATAAGAACGATCCCACCAAGCAACGGCAACTGACCGATTGCCGCAATTGTTATTACCGTCGTATCGATTCCATTACTTATGTCGGGATTAAAAACTATGATACTACCACCAAAACAGGCACAACGTTTTTCCTAGACCAGGTGAAGAATAACCGGGTTGTGTATAATGTGAGGTCTAATTATATCCAGTGGGATACGGCGCACAATCAGTGGCGCCTGCACAATGCGATCGAGCGCAGGGTCGATTCCATGGGGGAAACCACGAAAAAACTGGATACCCTGATGCTCAACATCGGGCTGAAGCCGGAAGAATTGCGCAGGGATGAATACCTCAAGGATAAACTTACCACACCGGAACTGGTAGCATTCATTGAGCGGGAAGAGGCACGGGGTACGGAGGGGTTGAGCGCGCTTAAAGTTGAGCGATACCGGCGCACTGCAACACCTTTTGCTGTACTTTTACTGACCCTCATCGGCGTGGTACTGGCCAGCCGGAAAACAAGGGGAGGGAGTGGACGTCACCTGGCCATAGGTATCATCACTGCTGCCTTATTTATTATGTCGGATCGTTTCTCGACGGTATTTGCAACAAAAGGCAACTTCCCTCCGATGCTTGCCGCCTGGGTGCCCAATATCATATTCTCCTTTGTGGCATTTATGATGTATAAGAGAGCGCCAAAATGACACGGCATTGTTTAATGCAAATTGATAGCACGTGTCATTTCAGGATTAGGACGGTATATCTGTTTTTCCCTCAACTTAACGGCGCAATTTTTTGTTGCTACAAGGGCATTGCCTACCTTTATCCCCACCAGATTATCAGATTTTTATAAACGCATTTTCATGGGAATTTTAAAAGAAAGGTTTAAAATAAAGGCCGATCAACTGGGCGCTGAGATCAAAGATCTATTGAAGGAACACGGGCAAAGAGTGATTGGAGAAGTCCAGTTATCACAGATATACCAGGGAATGCGCGGTATTACGGGTCTGGTAACAGAAACCTCCCTCCTGGATGCACAGGAAGGCATTCGTTTCAGGGGTTATACGATTCCCGAACTTAGAGCAAAGCTGCCAAGGGTTCCCGGCGGCTCCGAACCCCTGCCCGAGGGTTTATTTTACCTGATGCTGATCGGGGAATTGCCTACAGAGGAAGATGTGCATCATGTAACCTCAGTGTTGCAAAGACGCAGCCATGTTCCCAATCATGTATTCGATACTATAGAAGCTTTGCCGGTTACGTCTCACCCCATGACTCAGTTTGTGGTAGCAGTGATGGCCCTGCAGACCGAAAGCCAGTTTGCTAAGAAATACGCGGCGGGCTTAAATAAGAAAGATTACTGGGAGGCGGTTTTCGATGATTCGATGGATCTTATTGCCCGCCTGCCGAGAGTAGCTGCGTATATCTATCGCCGCAAATATAAAAATGGTGATCATATCCAACCCAATGGTCTGCTGGACTGGGCAGGTAATTTCGCGCATATGCTGGGTTACGATGACAATACCTTCAAAGCACTGATGAGATTGTATATGACCATCCACGCCGACCATGAGGGAGGTAATGTATCGGCACATGCCACGCACCTGGTAGGGTCCGCGTTGAGTGATCCATACCTGAGCTACGCGGCCGGTATGAATGGCCTGGCGGGTCCCCTGCACGGACTGGCCAACCAGGAGGTGATCAAATGGATCTTCGAGATGCAGGAAGAATTGAAAACCGAAGCGCCCACAAAAGAGCAGATCGAAGAATATGTGAAAAAAACCCTGAGCGAGGGTAAAGTGGTGCCGGGTTATGGTCATGCTGTGTTAAGAAAAACGGATCCGCGGTTTATCGCGCAAATGGAATTTGGCAAAAAACATATGCCGGATGACAAGCTGGTGAATACTGTCTGGAATATCTACGAGGTAGTGCCGCCAATTTTGCAGTCGCTGGGAAAAGTAAAAAATCCATGGCCCAATGTTGATGCCCACAGTGGTGCTTTGCTGGTGCATTTCGGGATGAAGGAGTATGAATATTATACTGTATTGTTTGCTGTAAGCCGGGCACTCGGGGTATTGAGCAGTCTTTGTTGGGACAGGGCTTTAGGTCTGGCTTTGGAAAGACCCAAATCAGTGACTACCGACCTGGTGAAGAAATGGTTGAAAGGAGAAGAAAATATTTGGGGAGATTAAACCCCATTCCGTTTCATATTTTTATCGAAGCCCTTGAAAACAGCAGGGGCTTATGTATTATAGCCACGAATCTGTTGCTATGACGGATGTGTAAGCCTTTGCGGTAGAGGTAAATGACAACTTATAGTCTCACTTGAGGGGTCTTATTCTGGTACGGTTTTTATACATTTTTGTATACAATTTTATTCCTTAACTCTTAAAATTTATCGCCATGAACACGAAGAGTAAAGTTTTACTTGGTATTCTGGGTGCCGCAGCTGC
>JAEYVW010000139.1 GCA_023429365.1 Bacteroidota bacterium | reverse complement strand
TTGCGTGATTTCATCATAGGTTTGATCACCTGCTTGGTCATATAAAACACGCTATTGAGGTTCACCCTGATCACTTCATCCCATTGTTCGGCATTCATACGCAACAACAGGTTATCTTTTGATATGCCGGCATTGTTTACGCAGATATCGACAGTTCCGAATTCCCTGAGTACATCATTTACCAAAGCTTCACATTGGGCAACATCGCCCGCATTGCTTTTATAACTTTTGGCTTTAACGCCCAGGGCTTTTAATTTTTCTTCCAGCATGGCAGCTTTTTCTGCACTGCTGTCGCTTACATATGTAAATGCGATATGTGCACCATGTTCAGCAAATTTCAAAGCGATGGCTTCTCCTATTCCACGGGCAGCACCGGTAACGATAGCAACTTTATTGTCTAATAATTTCATAACGCGTTTTTAGATTGTAGGCAAAAAAACTGAATTATTGTATCGAAAGAATTTCTTCGAGGTATTTTCTTTCATTATTTAGTCTCGGTACTTTATGCTGGCCGCCCAGTTTTCCTTTCAGGTTAAGCCAGGCATTGAATGTTCCTTTGCGTAACGAATGAAGCACAGGCAAACGCAGGGCAATATCCTTATGCCGCTTTGCCTCATAATCGCTATTGATACTTTTCAGGGCTGCATCCAGTTCACGTGTAAATCTTTCCAGGCTGTCTGGTTCTTTTTCAAATTCCACCAGCCATTCATGTGCGCCATTCGAGGAATCGGAAAAATAAACAGGCGCAGCTGTATAGTCGTTTACGATGGCGCCGGTTAATTCACAGGCTACAGCAATAGCCTTATCTGAGTTGTCAACGATAACTTCTTCACCAAAGGCATTGATATAATGTTTCAATCTCCCGGACACCTTGACCCGGAAAGGCTCCAGCGAGGTAAACTGCAAGGTATCGCCCACAATATACCTCCATAATCCTCCATTGGTGCTAATGACAAGGGCATAGTTTTTCCCTTTTTCCACATCCTGCAGGCTCACGGTTGGAGGATGTTTTTTCCCATATTCCGTTACCGGCATAAATTCCATGAAAATACCGTGGTCGGTAAATAGTAGCATACCATCATCGCCGGGATTTTCCTGCGCCGCGAAGAAGCCTTCGCTGGCATTATACATTTCGAGGTAGTTGATAGGTCTGCCGATCAGTTTTTGAAATTGCTCACGGTATGGTGTGAAGGAGACACCACCATGCATGTACAGCTCCAGGGAAGGCCATACTTCGGAGATATTTTTTTTACCAGTGATCTCGAGAATTCGTTTGAACAACACAAGTGTCCAGGTAGGTACTCCCGAAATTGATGTTACATTTTCTTTGATCGTGCTATTAGCCAGCTTTTCTATTTTGCTTTCCCATTCATCCATTAGTGCGATGCTGAGGTCCGGTGTACGAAGCCAGTGCCCCCAAAACGGCGTGTTCTGTAGCAATACCGCGCTCAGGTCACCATATTGAGCGTCTGTATTCATGGGATTGATATTGTGACTTCCACCTAAAACCAATCCCTTGCCGGTAAGCAGCGCCGATTCGGGGTTGTAATTATAATATAGCGTCAATACGTCTTTGGCTCCTTTAAAATGACAGTCTTCCAGGCTCTCTTCACTGATCGGGATGAATTTGCTTTTATCGCTGGTAGTGCCACTGCTTTTTGCAAACCAGTAAATCGGTGTATTCCAAAGTAAATTCTGTTCGCCTTTCATGATCCTTTCTATATAAGGCTTCAGATCCTCGTATTCATGAACGGGGACAGCCTGTTTGAAGGCCCTTACGTTGAAGAGTTCATGGAAATTGTACTTGCGTCCAAATTCGGTGTATTGCGCCGAAGTGACGAGGTCCTGCAATACTTCCCGCTGGGCATCCAGAGGATTATTTTTCCAGGCCTCAATGCGCCAGAACCGCATTCTGGCCAATGATGATATGGCGGGACTGAGCAGACTCATGACCGGCAAGATAAAGAGAAATTGGGTTATATAACCCCGCGCTCGCCCCTTGCTTCCTCGTGCAGGTAGTCCTTTCTTTTCAATTCAAAATTCCGGCCCAGGTATAATTTTCTGACCTGTTCATCGGCGGCGAGTTCCTCCGCTGTACCATGCTTGAATATCTTTCCATCGATCAGGAGATAGGCACGATCGCAGATGGAAAGGGTTTCTGTTACGTTGTGATCGGTAATGAGGATACCGATGTTCTTGTATTTTAATTTTGCAACAATGGCCTGGATATCTTCCACCGCTATCGGGTCGATCCCGGCGAAGGGTTCATCCAGTAAAATAAAACGAGGGTCCACCGCCAGGGCGCGGGCGATTTCGGTACGCCTTCTTTCACCACCGCTTAATACATCGCCGTGACTTTTGCGTACATGATGCAACCTGAACTCATCAAGTAATGATTCCAGCTTATCTTTTTGCTGTGCTTTGGGAAGTTTGGTCATTTCCAATACCGCGGTGATATTATCTTCTACACTCAGCTTCCTGAATACCGATGCTTCCTGAGGGAGATAGCCGATGCCCATCTGCGCTCTTTTGTACATCGGCAGGGAGGTGATTTTCTCATCATTCAAAAAAACATCGCCTTCATCGGGCCGGACCAAACCGACTACCTGGTAAAAAGAAGTGGTTTTACCAGCTCCATTAGGACCAAGCAAACCAACGATCTCGCCCTGGTTCACCTCAAAAGAAACATGGTTAACAACCGTTCGGCTGCCGTAGCGTTTTACCAGGTTTTGCGCAGATATTCTAGTCGACATAGAGGCAAATTTAGGTTTAAATGTTTAACGCTCTGGCTGCTAGTTGTTAAATGAATCCAGTTAGTAACCGGCTTTGGGCTTTGGAAAGACGGGCTCAACGGTAAATTCCAAATTCCTTTTTCCATTAGCTTTGCACCCCAATGAAAGTAATCGACCATATTAAGTCTGCGACAGATACACTGATCTCCTTTGAGGTGCTGCCACCCCTGAAAGGTAAAGGCATCGAAGCGTTGTATAAACACCTGGATCCGCTGATGGAGCTCAAGCCGGCATATATTAATGTAACCTATCACCGGAGTGAACACGTTTATAAAAAGCGGATTGATGGTAGCTTTGAGAAAGTGATCGTGCGCAAAAGACCCGGTACGGAAAGTATCTGCGCCGCCATCATGAATAAATATGATGTCGACACCGTACCGCATTTGATCTGTGGTGGATTCAGCGTAAATGAAACCGAGGATGCCCTGCT